>JAYSYB010000554.1:0-3113 GCA_043716775.1 Rubrivivax sp. | reverse complement strand
CCAATGGGTCTTCTACAACGGCAACTACCAGGAGTACGAAGCCGACAAGAAGAAGCGGCTGGGTGAAGAAGGCGCACGGCCCAAGCGCGTGCGCTTCAAGCCCATTCACTAGCCTGCTGAGCGTGGTGTGCTGCGCGCTTGGTGGCGCGCAGGGTTGTTGTGATCGGCGCACAATCGTCTGACGATGTCTTGGCGCCTTGCGCCCGCCACCTGCATGCGCAAGCCCACACCCTATTCCGGCGCCACCGTTCTGGCTGCTGCACTGCTGGCCGCTTGTGCGCAGGTGCCGATGAGCGACGAAAAGTCTGCCAAGGTGCCTGAGCCTGTCATCAGGCCTGCCGCTGCGGCGCCTTCACCGGCACCCGTACCTTCGCTTGGCGCCGCGCCCGCCGCGCCGACGGCGGTTGCATTGGGCGCGTCGGCGCCGACTCCAGCCGCCCGTCCGCACACCGCCTTCACGCCGCCCACACCCGGCACGCCGCCGCCGTTTGCGGTGGTGATTCGTGAAGCACGCCGCGTCGACGGGCCGCTGACGCTTTGGCAGAAGGAAGACAAGGTCTGGATCGAAATCATGCCCGCGCAGTGGGGCAAGCCCTTTCTGCTGTCGCCCAAGATCAAGAGCGGCATCGGTGAAGCTTTTGTACTGGGCGGCTTGATGGCCTACCCCGTCAACGGCGCTGGCGGGCCGCAGGTGGTGGAGTTCATCCGCATCCACAACCAGGTGCGGATGCAGGCGCGCAACACCGACATCACCGCCAAGGCCGGAACACCCGAAGCACGCGCGGTGGCCGATTCCTATTCCAACAGCCTGCTGGGCGTGACGCCTGTGGCCAGCCTGCCGCACCCTGACCGCAAAAGCGTGCTGGTAGAAGTCAACGGCCTGTTCCTGAACGACATCCTGGGCGTCGGCATGATGCTGCAGCGCGGCCTGCGTCAGGGCTATAGCCTCGACCGGACAAATTCCGTCATCACTGAAGTGCGTGGCTCCGACGCGGCCACCATCATTGAAACGCAAAGCCATTTCTTCACCGGCAACGTGTCGGTCGGTGGTTTTGGTGCCTCGCCCGGCGCCCCCATGCCGCAGATGCCACGCTTCCTGCCCGACGCCCGCAGCCTCCTGGTGGGCCTGCACTATTCGTTGGCGCCGTTGCCCGATGTGCCCATGACGCCGCGCCGCGCCGACCCTCGGCTGGGCCTATTCACCAGCACCGTGCTCGACTTCTCGAGTGACCTGCAGATGTCGCCGCGCCAGCGCTATGTGAACCGCTGGCGGCTGGAGAAAAAAGACCCAGCGGCAGAGACGTCCGAACCGGTCAAGCCCATCACCTTCTGGATCGACCGCAACGTGCCGCTGCCTTACCGCGAAACGGTGCGCGCCGCGATCCTGGAATGGAACCGTGCCTTCGAGAAGATCGGCATCAGCGGCGCGATCAAGGTCGAACAGCAGCCCGACGACGCCAAGTTCGACACCCTCGATTTCGGCTACCCCTCCGTGCGCTGGATGATGAACGCCGAACCGGCCTTCGGTGCCATCGGCCCCAGCCATGTGGACCCGCGCACGGGCGAGATCCTGGACGCCGACATCGCCTTCGAAGGCATGTCGGCGCGCAGCGTGCGCACATTGCGGACGCAGGTTCTGGGCTCGCAGACTCCCGGCTTGCAGACTGCGGGTTCACAGACCTGGGGTCCACAGACCTGGGGTACACAGACGCCGGGCGACAGCACCACACCATTGTCAGCCCCGCCCTCCTCTGCCCAGCCTTTCGCTGCCCCCGCAGACGGCTCGATGCCGCCCGAATTTGCACGCTGCATGCACGGCGCGATGGCAGCCGAACAATTGGGCTATGCGCTGGACGTGCTGGAAGCGCGCGGTGAACTCGACCCCGACAGCCCCATCACGCGTCAGTTTGTGCAGGACTATGTCAAGGAAGCCATCATGCACGAGGTGGGCCACGCGCTGGGCCTGCGGCATAACTTCCGCGCGTCACGGGCCTACACCGAAGTGCAACTCGCCGACGCCGAATTTACGCGCGCCCATGGCACGTCGGGGTCGGTCATGGAATACAACGCCGTCAACCTGCCAACCCCCGGGCAAACGGGCGGCGTGCCGTTCCACATTGCGCTGGGCCCCTACGACTACTGGGCCATTGAATACGCCTACAAACCCATGCCCGCCGGCACCACGCCCGAGGCAGAACGGGCGGATCTGCAGCGCATCGCAGCCCGCAGCAGTGACCCGCAGCTGGCTTTTGGCACCGACGAAGACAACTTCGTCGGTCTCGACCCAGAAACCATCCAGCTCGATCTGGGCAGCGACCCGATCGCCTTTGCCACCAAGCGTCTGGCGATCGCACGCGACCTTTTCCGGCGCCAGGAGAAACGCGAACTGCCGCCCGACCGAGACTACGCCGTGCTGCGCCGCTCCATCGGCTACGCCATCAACGACGCCACCCGCGCTGTCGGCGTGCTGGTGCGCCAGATTGGTGGCGTGCGCACGTTGCGCGACTTCCCCGGCAGCGGCCGTGAACCGCTGATGCCGGTGTCGGCCCCGGTGCAGCGCGAGGCGCTGGACCTGATCTCGCGTGCGGTGCTTTCACCCGAAGGGCTGACGCTGACGCCCGCGCTGCAACGCCGCCTGGCGCCCGACTTCCTGGACCGCGCGGAGGGCGGCGTGGCGACCGAGTTCTCAGTCCAGCAGCGCCTGCTGGACCTGCAACGAGCGGTGCTGAACTACTTGATGAGCGACGTCATTGCCACGCGCATCCTGGACAGCGTGGGCAAGTTCGACAAGGCAGCCGATGCCTTCCAGCTGGGTGAGCTGCATCAGCGCCTGGCCGCGGACGTGTGGAGCGATCTCGCGGGCAGCAGCGTTTCGGGAAACAGCATCTCATCCGCTCGCCGCGACCTGCAGCGCGACCACGTCAACCGCGTGTCGCTGGCTGTCGTGCGGCCCAGCGGCGGCGGCCGCGCCGACGTGCGCGGCTTGATGCGCGAACAGGCCCGCGCGCTGCTCGTGCGGCTTGACGACACGCTGCGCAAGCGCCAGGGCATGGACAGCGCCACGAGGGCCCACCTGGCCGACAGCGCGGACACACTGCGCCAGGCATTGACCG
>JAYSYB010000553.1:0-28208 GCA_043716775.1 Rubrivivax sp. | reverse complement strand
GTCAGGGTCTTGGTCATGTCAATCTCTTTAGGTATGTTCAAGTTGGAGGAAGAGCCCGGACTCTCCACCCCAGCAGGAAGAACCCACCGCGGCTCGGTCATCGAGCGACCGGTATTTTGCAAGCAGTCTCTTGCTTGCTACTTACCGGTCCATCCGACAACGCGCCAGTTCAGGATCGGTTGACGCGCCGGTTGACCCGCGGGTTGACCCGCGTCGGTCGGCTTGCATCTGCCTTCACGTCCACCCGCGTATCGACGCGCAGCTACCATCCTCGCCATGACCCGCCCGCATCGACTGCACCACTGGTTTTCCCTGACTTCAACCTTGTGGGCTGCGGCCTGGGTGTCCGTCGCCCATGCCGCACCGTACACGCCAGCCGCCGACAGCGTGGTCGTGGAAACCGTCCCCGCCCGAGCGTTGGACCCTGCCGCCCGCGAGCTGCAGGCGCTGCGCCAGGCGTGGCGCGCCAACCCGCAGGATCTCGACAAGGCGACAAGGCTGGCCTGGCGCTACCAGGCCGAGGTGGCCTCTACCGGCGACCCCCGCTACATGGGCTACATCCAGGCGACGCTGCAGCCCTGGTGGGCGTTGCCAGAGCCGCCGATCGACGTGCGCATCTTGCGTGCGGTGGTGCTGCAGTTTGACCACCGCTTCGAGCCCGCCTTGGCGGACCTGCAGGCCGCGCTGGCCGCAGAGCCCGACAACGCCACCGCCGCCGCTTGGCAACTGGCCATCCGCATGGTGGTGGCCGACTACGCCGGAGCCCGCAGCAGCTGCGATCAGATGGCCGACATCGTGAGCGCCCTCATCACTGCTGCCTGCCGCGCGCAAGTGGACGCCGCCACCGGCAGCGCTGGCCCGGCCGCAGCCGCCTTGCGCGCGGCGTTGCTGCGCGAGCCGGGTGCTCAGGCAGGCGCTGACGGCGGCGAGAAGCTGTGGAGCCTGACCCGCCTGGCAGAAATCGAAGAACGCCGGGGCAATGCAACAGCCGCTGAAGCCGCCTTCGAACAGGCTCTGGCGCTGGGCCAGACCGACGTCTACTTGATGGCTGCGCACGCCGACTTCCTGCTCGACCGCGGCCGTGCCGCCGACGTGCTGCTGCGCTTGAAGGGCCGCGGCCGCGCCGATGTGCTTCTGCTGCGGCTGGCGCTGGCCGCCAAAGTCAGTGGCGATGCCAAGGCAGCTGAATATGCACGCGAACTGCAAGCCCGCTTCGACGCCGCCCGGCTACGCGGCGACACCAGCCACCGCAAGGAGGAAGCGCGCTTTGCGCTGGCCCTGCATGGCGACGTGCCGCTGGCGCTGACTTTGGCACTGCGGCTGGCGCGCGAGAATTGGGCCGAACAGCGCGAAGCCGCCGACGCCCGCGTGCTGCTGGAAGCCGCGCTGGCCGCACGCGACCGCGCCGCCGCCGCGCCGGTGCTGAAGTGGCTGGATGACAACCGCTTTGAAGACGTGCGG
This sequence comes from Rubrivivax sp., assembly GCA_043716775.1. GTDB lineage: Bacteria > Pseudomonadota > Gammaproteobacteria > Burkholderiales > Burkholderiaceae_C > Rubrivivax. Next base: position 26,747 of record JAYSYB010000553.1, on the reverse strand, counting down.
CTGCGTCCGCTGGCTGATCGCATCAAGGCGCTGCCATGAGACGCCTTCAACGCATCGGGCGCTGGGCGTTGGGCCTGTGCGCACTGTGCGTGACAGTGGCCGCACACGCCCACAAGCCATCGGACAGCTACCTGACGCTCAAGGTGGACGGCAGCACGATCGCGGGCCAGTGGGACATCGCGCTGCGCGACCTTGACTTTGCACTCGGCCTGGACGCCGACGGCGACGGCAACATCACCTGGGGCGAAGTGCGCGCGCGCCACGCCGAGATCGCGGCCTATGCCGCAGCGCGCCTGGCCGTGCTGCGCGACGGCCAACGCTGCACGCTCAGCATCGGCGTGCAGCAGGTGGACAGCCACACCGACGGCGCCTACAGCGTGCTGCCGCTCAAGGTGAGCTGCCCGGAGGCTGCTGCCGCTGTCGGCCCGGACACCCAGTTGCCATCGACACTTGAACTGCACTACACGCTCTTCGCCGACATCGACCCCCAGCACCGCGGTCTGCTCAACCTGCGCACCGCCGAAGGCACACGCACCGCCGTGCTGGGCCCGCAGGCCAGCCAGCAGAGCTTTGGGCTGGGCGCAGCCGACGCGGGCGCTACCTGGTCACAGTTCCTGACCTACGTGCAGGAAGGTGTGTGGCACATCTGGATCGGCTTCGACCACATCCTCTTCCTGCTGTCGCTGCTGCTGCCCGCCGTAGGCGTGTGGCTGGCGCGGCCGAATCAACCGGTGCGCTGGCAGCCGGCCGAGCATTTCAGCCAGGCCGGCTTCGATGTGCTGCGCGTCGTCACCGCCTTCACGGTGGCGCACTCGATCACGCTGTCGCTGGCCACGCTGGGCTGGGTGTCGCTGCCGTCACGGCTGGTGGAATCCTTGATCGCCGCGTCGGTGGTGCTGGCGGCGCTGAACAACGTCTGGCCGCTGTTCCACGGCAAACGCTGGTGGGTGGCCTTCGGATTTGGTCTTGTCCACGGCTTCGGCTTTGCCACCGTGCTGGCCGACCTGGGCTTGCCGCGGGATGCACTGGCGTTGGCGCTCGTCGGCTTCAACGTGGGAGTGGAGCTGGGGCAGCTGGCCATCGTGGCGGTGTTTCTGCCGCTGGCTTTCTGGCTGCGGCGCAGCACCTTCTACCGGCGTGGCGTGTTGATCGGCGGGTCGCTGCTGATCTCGCTGCTGGCTGCGGTGTGGCTGGTCGAGCGGGCTTTTGACCTGAAGCTGCTGTCAGTCTAACGCCCAAGATGGCTGCAGCAGTCGCGTCCGCCAGTCCGCCGCAACTGCAGCTGGGCGGCGCCCCTTCCTGCAGCGTGGCGGGCCAGGTGCACACGCTGGCAGCACCTGACGCGCTGCTGCTGGCCTGGCTGGCGCTGGAAGGCCCCACGCCGCGTGAAAAGCTGGCCACGCTGCTGTGGCCCGACAGCAGTGGCGAAGCCGCGCGCAACGCCCTGCGCCAGCGCCTTTTCCGCTTGCGCAAGCAGCTGTGCGCCGACGTGGTGACCGGCAGCACCGCGCTTGCGCTGGCGCCCGGCGTGGTGCACGACCTGTCCGAGGCCTCGGCGCTGCTGGGCGACTTGGGCCAGCCCGAAAGCCCCGAACTCGAGGCCTGGTTGGCGCGCCGCCGCGCCGGCCAGCGCGCCAGCCTGCAGCGTGACCGCGAGGCACGCATCGACGTGTTCGAAGCCGCTGGCGACAGCGCCGCCGCCCTGCCGCTGGCGCAGGCGATGGTCGAGGCCGAGCCTTTGAGCGAAGCCGCGCACCGCCGCCTCATGCGCCTGCACTATTTGCGTGGCGACCGCGCGGCGGCGATGCTGGCCTTCGACCGCTGCGAACAAATCTTGAAGCATGAAGTCGGCACCGGCCCGTCGCCTGACACGCTGGCGCTGCTGGCGACGATCGAACAGGCTGCGCCCATTGAAGGCATCTCAGGCCCAGGCCCAAACCCCAACCCGCGCAGCGCGGTGCCGGCCGCCATGCTGCGGCCACCGCGCCTGATCGGGCGCGACGCAGAACTGCAGGCCCTGTCGCGCGGCCTCGACAACGGCTTTGTGGCGGTGTTGGTGGGCGAAGCCGGCATGGGCAAGTCACGCCTGTTGCAGGCGCTGGCTGCGCAGCAACCCACGCTGCTGCACAGCAGCGGCCGCCCCGGGGACCCGCTGGTGCCCTACGCGACGATTGCGCGCGCGCTGCGCCAGTTGCTGGACCGCGACCCTGCCGCTGCCGACCCCGCCCTGCGTCGCCAGCTGGCCCCGTTGCTGCCAGAACTGGCGGCCGACACGCCACCCCTGCCCGCCGCGCTGCAGCCACCGTTGGCGCGCCCGGTGCTGGCGCTCTTGCAGCAGGCCAGCCGCAGCGTGCACACGCTGGCGCTGGACGACCTGCACTTTGCCGACGACGCCACACTGGAACTGCTGCAGGGCCTGTTGACGGCGCCGCGCGACAGCCCGTCCGCGCCTTTGCGCTGGTGCCTGGGCCTGCGGCCCCCGGCTGCTGGCAGCCGCCTGCAAGCGCTGCTGGACGCGCTGGCCACAGCCGGCCCGCACACACGGCTGGCGCTGCAGCCGCTGTCGGTGGCGCAGTTGGCTGAACTCATCGACAGCCTGGCCTTGCCGGCTGCCACGGGCATCAGCGGCGAGAGGACGGCCGCCTTGCTGCACCAGCGCACCGGCGGCAACCCGCTCTTTGCGCTGGAAACGCTGAAGCTGGCATGGCGCGAAGGTGCGCTGCGGGCGGGCAATGACCCAGCAGGCCTGCCGCACCCCGAATCGCTGTCGCAACTGATCGGCCAGCAGCTGTCGCGCTTGTCGCCACCTGCGCTGCAGTTGGCGCGCGTGGCGGCCGTGGCGGGTGTGGACTTCTGCATCGCGCTGGCCGAAGCGCTGCTGTCGCGCAGTGCACTGGAACTGGCCGACGCCTGGGCCGAGCTGGAAGGCCAGAACGTGCTGCGCGGCGACGCCTTTTCACACGACCTGATCCACGACGCCGTGCTGCAAAGCCTGCCGGTCTTGATTGCGCGCCACCTGCACGGCCAGGCTGCGGCCTGGCTGGAAAAGTCAGCCGGTGAGCCGGCGCGGGTGGCCGCGCACTGGGAAGCTGCCGGCCAGCGCATGCGCGCACTGCCGGCGCTGCGCGCAGCGGCCGAACAGGCACGCCGCGCGCTGCGCGAAAACGAACGCATCGCGCTCTTGCTGCACGCGGCCGACATCGCCGAAGCCGAAGCGCGGCCCGACGAAGCCTTCGAGCTGGTGAACAGTGCCATCGACGGCCACATGAACACCATCCGCCAGGCCGACGGCCTGCCGCTGCTGGAACGCCAGCAAGGCCTGGCGCGCACGCCGTGGCAGCAGGCGCGGGTGGCCGCCAATCGCGCCTGGTACGCCACCGTGCTGGGCGACTGGGCTGACGCGCTGCGGCTGGGTGAAGAAGCGCTGGCTATCGCCCAGCCGCTGGCCGACGACGCGCTGCTGGCGTCGGTGCGCCAGCGCCTGGGCACCGCGATGGGCATGGTCGGCAACTTCGACACCGCGCTCATCCACATGCGCGCCGCCGAAGCCTGGATCGTTGCCCACGCCGCGGCCGACGACTGCGTCGAATTCCAGGGCAACCTGGCCGTGGTGCTGGACAACCTGGGCCAGGCCGCACAGGCGCAGCAGCACCACCTGCGCGCGATTGCGGAATCGGCCGCGCTGCGTGAACACGCCCAGCGCGCCACCCACCTGGGCAACTACGCGCTCAGCCGCCTGGACGCGGGTGACGCACAGGGCGCGCTGGACCAGGCCACGCAGGCGCAGCGCATCGTGCAGAACTACGAACTGGCAGGCGGCAGCGCGGGCTACATCGCCGTGCTGCTGGCGCAGGCCGAGCGGGCCCTGGGCCACTACAAGGCCGCGCTGCAGTGGTGTGACCGCGCCGAAGCCATCCTGGCGGAACGAAATCCTGCGCGCGTGCCGGTGGCGCAGATGCACCGTGCGCACGTCTGGCTCGACCTGGCGCAGCACACCCGCGCGCTGCAACTGCTGGGCGGCCCGGCACTGGCTACGGCGCGCACGCTGCAGCCCCGCTACACCGTGCGCTGGCTGGTGCTGCTGGCGCGGGTGAAGCGGCGCATCCAGAGCCAATCCGCCAGTCGCCACGAAGCCGACGTGGCCGATCTGCTGGCCGAAGCCGCCGCGACCGCGCCCGTCAACGGCTGGCCCGAGCTGCACCTGATCGTGCGCACCGAACAAGCCCTGGCGCTGGACCCGCCGGCGCGCGCGGCCGCGCTGCTGGCACTGGCGCAAGAAGCCGGCGGGCGGCTCCTGCACAGCGCCGAACTGGGCGCGTGGTTGCACCTGGCGCAGTGCGGCGCTGACGCGGTACGCGGTGGTCGGGCGGCGCATGCCGCTTATGCGGATCAAGCGGATCACGCCGCGCGCCAGGCTCTGCGCTTGCTGCCCACGGCCGAAGCCTTGCACGCCGACCGCGCCTTGCGCTGGCTGGGCCCGGCGCAGGCGCTGGCCGCCACAGGTGGCCCGAGCGACATCCATGAAGCCACAACCCTCGCCCGCGCCGGCCAGGACTGGTTGCACAGCGCAGCCACCGTGCACGTGGCGCCGGAATTTGCCGACAGCTTCCTGCACCAGCACCCGGTCCACCGCGCGCTGCTGGGCTGGCAGGCGCCGTCACGCCAGCCGCCAGCCGCGTAACGGCCGCATAACGGCCCCCCGCCTACAACTGCACCGTGGCGCACCGCCGGTGGGCCGCTGCAGAACTTGAAGCAGGGGAGCCCAGAAAAATGTTTGCCATTCAGAACCGCCGCACGGACTTTGCCGACACCCGCAACCTGAGCCCGGAGTCGGTGCTCACGATGGGTGGCCTGAGCCGCCTGGACGCCATCGACACCCGCGACCAGCTGGCGCTGGCTGGCGCCGCCGACAGCCACCTGCTGCGCATGGTGATGTGCGTGGCCTGCGCCACCTTCACGCTGGCGCTGATCAGCAGCCTGGCTTGAGATTTCAGCCCTTTCAACCCCTGCAACCCCAGACCGCAGCGCCGCCGTGGATACCCAACCTGCGGCAGGGGCTACCCGGTCTTGCCCGCCATCCCGGTTGCCGCCATCATCACCGCCCCTTCAAGCCGCAGCCGCAGGAGCCAGCCCATGACCACACCCACCCGCGCCAAGCCCAAGGCGCTGTCCTTGCACCTGGGCCTCAACAGCGTCAGCGGCGCCGCCTACGAAGGCTGGGAAGGCCCGCTGGCAGCGTGTGAATTCGACGCCAATGACATGGCGGCACTGGCGCGCGGCAAGGGCATGAAGCCCACCGTGCTCTTGACAAAGAAGGCCACCCGCACCGCGCTGCTGTCGCACATGCGCAGCGCCGCCAAGGCGCTCAAGTCCGGCGACCTGTTCTTCCTGACCTATTCGGGCCATGGCGGCCAAGTGCCCGACACCAACCGCGACGAGCCCGACCGCAAGGACGAAACCTGGTGTCTGTTCGATGGCCAGCTGATCGACGACGAGCTGTACTTCGAACTCAGCCGCTTTGCCGCTGGCGTGCGCGTGCTGGTGCTGTCCGACAGCTGCCACAGCGGCAGCGTCACGCGCGCACGCACGCCGCCGCCACCGCCGCCGGGCTTTCGCGCCAAGCTGATGCCCGACGCCGTGGGCGCGCGGGTCTACGCCAAGCACAAGGCGATGTACGACAAGATGCAAGCCGATGTCGCTGCAGCGGCAAAGAGGGTCGCGACCGACCCCGATGCGGCGCTGGCCCAGGTGGCGGTCACCGGCCCGGCGGTGACCGCCACGGCGCTGGTGGGCGCGTTCAAACCGTCCGTCGTGCTGATCTCGGGCTGCATGGACAACCAGACCAGCCTGGACGGTGAACACAACGGCGCCTTCACCGAAAAACTGCTGAAGGTGTGGAACCACGGCGCCTTTGCCGGTGGCTACGCGAGCTTCCACGCTCGCATCCGCGCCGCCATGCCCGCCAGCCAGAGCCCCAACCTCTTTGCGCTGGGGCCGGCGGCGGCCTTTCTGGCGCAGACGCCGTTCAGCGTCTAGGCTTCAGGCGGATATCGGCGCAACATTGTGTGGCGTATGGAGCGGCAAGGCGGGCACCCTCAGCGCTCCACCGCAGCCCGCACCGCCGCCAGCAAGTCGGCCTTGCTGAAGGGCTTGTCCAGGCTCAAGCAGCCCGACTCTTCCAGGACCAACCGCGCCTGTTGCGACAGCGTGTCGCCCGTGACGAACAGCATGCGGCGCGCCAGCTGAGGCTGGCGGTCGCGCACCGCGCGCCACAGCGCGGCGCCGTCGATGTCAGGCATGCGCACGTCGCTGACGATGGCGTCAAAGCGCGCTTCGCCCAGCAGTTCCAGCGCCACAGCGCCAGACTCTGCGGTGGCCACATCGAAGCCCGCGCTTTCCAGCACGGCGCGCATCAGGTCGGCCACTTCGGCTTCGTCGTCCACCACCAGCACGCGGGAATGCAACTCACCGCTGCCGGTGTCCAGCGGCAGTGGCGCCAAAGGCGCGCTGGCTTCGCCGCTGATGGGCAGGCTGATGCGAAAGGACGCGCCGCGAAGGCCTGTGCCTGACCCGCCGCTGCCACTGACACCGGCTTCCAGCATGAGTTCACCCCCGTGTTCACGCACGATGGAACGCGACACCGACAACCCGAGACCGGTGCCGAAGCCCGCCGCCTTGGTGGTGAAGAAGGGCTCGAAGAGACGTTCGCGCGCTGCAGGCGTTACCCCGCCGCCGCTGTCGGCCACACGCAGCCAGACGCGCGGTTCGCGGTCCGTGCGGGGTGCTTCGACGCCGGTTTCAATGGCCAGCACGCGCGCCCCGTCCACCCCTTCCAGCGCCTGCTGCGCGTTGACCATCAAGTTCAGCACGACCTGGCCCAACTGGTCGGCATCGGCCTGCACGTCGGGCATGTTGTCGGCCAGGTGCAGATCGACCTGAATACCATGGCTGCGCAGCGTGTAGCCCAGCATGTCAGCCGCCGCGCGCACGACGCCACCCAGCTGCACGGCGCTGCGCGAAGGCGGCTTCTGGCGCGCCATGTTGAGGAAGGTGCGCACGATGCGGCCGCAGCGTTCAGCGGCTTCGCGGATGCGGCGCGCGTCGGCTTCCAGCACGCTGCCTTCGGCTTTTTCTTCCAGCAGGCTGGCGCGGCCCATGACGATGGCCAGCGGGTTGTTCAGTTCGTGCGCCACACCGGCCAGCAGCGTGCCCATGGCGCTGAGTTTTTCGCTCTGGCGCAGGGCTTCGCGCTGGCGGTCGATCTGCATCGCAGACTCATGCTGCGCCGACAGGTCGGTGATGAAAGCGGTGTCGAAAGGCTCACCGTCGATCTGGACTTGAAACGCCAGAAGCTGGATCGGGAATTCGCGCCCGCCAGCGTGGCGCCCGACGGTTTCCCAGGCTGCGTTTTTCACCGGGTCGCCGGCACTGGCCAGGCGCTTGAGGTCACTGCGGTGACTTTCGGGCAGGATGACATCGGCCAGCTCATGCCCCATCGCCAGCGCCCGGCTGACGCCGAACATGCCTTCGGCGGCGGGGTTGAAATCGACGATGCGGCCCTGGCCGCTGGTGGTGACGATGGCCGTGGGCGCGTGGTCCACCATGGCCGACTTGAAGGTTTCATGCGCGCGTTCACGGCGCTGCAGCAGGCGCTGGATCTGGAAGGTTTCCGTGACGGCATCGACCCAACCCAGCCAGCGCGGGCCCAGCTGCGGCGCGCGCGCATTCGGGTCGGTGGAAAGCTGCCGCAGGTAGCCCAGCACGGCCAGCGCGGGCGTCACGAACCAGCGCGCAAACAGCCACTGGCTGGTGACGAACACCGCTAGCAGCGCCAAGCCCAGCAGCGCATTGGGCAAGAGCGTCGGCAGCACCACGGCACGCAGTGCCGCTTCAGGCACGGCCTGCACATAGACCCAGGGCGAGCCTTCGCGCCCGGCCGCCGCCAGCACCCAGCCGTTGCCGCGGTACAGGGTGTCGCGCGCGGTGGGCAGCGCGGCCAGTTCAGCGTCTGCCAGCGGCAGCGGCAGGCGGCTGGCCAACGCCACCTTGACGCGGGTGTCGGCCAGGCCGCTGCCGGGCGGGGCTTTCAGCGGTTCGGTGGCGTCGGCCAGCACGTTGAGCGTGCGGTCGGCCACCCACACGCGGCTGCCCTTGGGCTGCCAGCCCTGGGCGATGCGCTGCAGCGCGTCAAGCCTGAAGTCGAGGCTGACTTCGCCCTTGTAGCGGCCGTCCACCACCACCATGGCACCATGCGATTGCACCAGTTCGCCGTTGAGCTGGCTGACGTAGGGCGGGCCCCAGAAGTCGGTGTCCTTGGGGTCGCGCGCCAGGTCTTGTTCGGCGCGCACCACGCCGGCCCGGCGCGGCGTGTTCAGCGCCTGCAGGCTGGGCAGGCCCATGGTGGCCAGCATGCGTGGCGTGGCCACCCAGGGGTAGCCGAAGCTGACGTTGTCGTCGCCGGCCACGAACCAGGTGGCCTCAAAACCAGGCGCGCGTTCATGCACCACGCGCGCCGCTTCAACGAAAAGCTGGGCCCGGCGAAGCCACAGTGCGTCGGGCGCACGGCCGTCGGTGGCTGCCCACCAGACCTGGCCGAAGCGGTCGCGCAGCGCCGCGGGCGCGTCGTCCAGCGACCAGCCGTCGATGCCGTTTGGAGGCGCTGAATTTGCGGCTGACGCGGCGGGCGCTGCAAACTGCGGCACCAGCGCCGCCGCCAGGCCGCCGCCACCATCGGGCGGGTCAGCCCAGCGCGCCTGCAGCGTGCGGCTCAGGTCGTGCACGTGGTCCATCGCCGGGCGCGCGACGGCCGCCAGCTCTTGGGCGCGTTCATCGGCGCGGCGCAGCAAGTCGCGTTCGGCGTCCCGCATGCGCTGCTGGTACTGCACCAGCGTCAGCACCACCAGCAAGGCCATCACCGGGACCAGCAGCCACCACACCAGGCTGCGCGCCGACCGCAACGTGGCAGCGCCGGCGGGGGCGATGTCGGTGATGGGTGGACCTTCGTGCTGCGCACGCCGGTATTCGCCTTTCGGGCGGCCGGGCAGGCTCATGCCTTCATGCAGTCAACCCGCAGGAGGCACGTACACGTAGCCCACGTTGCGCACGGTCTTCAGCACCTCAGGCTTGTCGGGGTTGCGCTCAATCTTGCGGCGCAGGCGCATCACGCGCAGGTCGATCGAGCGGTCAAACACATCCCAGCCGCGGTTGTGCGCCTGCTCCATGATCTGGTCGCGGTTCAGCGGCCGGTTGGGGTGGCGCGCAAACAAGGCCAGCAAGTCGAATTCAGCGGCGGTGATTTCGATTTCAGCGCCGTCGGCGGCGTAAAGCTTGCGCTGGTCGAGGTTCAGCAGGCGGTCGCCGAAAGGGACGTGGCGTGCGGCGCCGACACCCGCCGCCGACGCTGCCCCCGCCCCCGCCACTGCCAACCTTTGCGAACGCCGCAGCACGGCGCGCACCCGGGCCAACAGTTCACGCAGTTCGTAGGGTTTGCTCATGTAGTCGTCAGCGCCCAGTTCCAGGCCGACGATGCGGTCCACGGATTCACCCGCCGTAGTCAGCATGACGATGGCTACCGCGGGGTGAGCTTCGCGCAGCCAGCGTGCCAGCGACAAGCCGTTTTCGCCCGGCATGTTGATGTCCAGCACCGCCAAATCGGGCCGCGCGGCGGAGATGCGTTCGCGCGCCTGCGCGGCGTCTGCGGCGGTGCTGACGGCAAAGCCATGCCGGCCGAAGTACTCGGCCAGCAGGCCGCGCAATTCGGGTTCGTCATCGACGACCAGCAAGGTCGGCGGTGTGGTTGTGGTCAGCGGGGTTGGCACGATGGCCTTAGGCGGGGCAGCGTCAGCACGTTCGGGTAGATCATAGCGACGGGTTTCCGTAGCGCCCGGTGCCTGCGGCACCACGAAGCTCAGCCCCAGGCTTGAGAAAAGACCGGAGAGGGTTGCGGCTTCCATCCCCCAATGGTGGGATGCGCCGGTATCGGGCGTGAATCAGCGTGGCCAGCGCGCGGTTGCAAATGTTGCGGCGCCTGCCGCCCCCAGAGAACAAACCAAACACAACCGGTGGCACTTGGAAACCCTGGCGACACGTCGGTTGCGCACAGTACAGCCCATACCGAAGCACCGTGAACCCACACCACCAAGGTCTGAAGTCATGAACAGCATTGCACCCCGGGACATCTGGCGCAGCGAAGCCTTCGCTGAAGACCTTTTTGACGACAGCGCGCTGGGCAGCACGCCGAAGCCGGGTGTGCAGGTACTCAGCAACACCCTGCTGTGCGCCCTGCCGGTGGCGGTGGCGGTGCTGGGTGGTGTGATGGCTTTCTTTCACACCATCGGCTGACCCGACTGAATCGAATCGTTCATCCGCTGGGTTCATCCGCTGGGTTCATCAGTTTTACAAAGAGACGCCGTCAAGGCGCAGGGCATTGGCTCAGGGCAACGTTGGAGCGACCAGGACTCCGCCCTGCGGGCGGACACGGCTGCACGTCGGACCCACCCTCTGCAGATCACGGCCCGCTGACCAGCACCCGCCCATAGAGCGCGGGCACCTCGAAGCGCAGCCCTTGCGCAGTGACCCTTACCGGTGCACCACCCAGCGCATCGCGCAGTTCACGCGGCGACCATCCATCGGGCAGATCTTGCAGCGCCAGCGTCACCGTCTGCACCGTCGCCGCGTTGTTGGTGGCGGTGATGGCCCAGGTGCTGCCCAGCCTTCGCGCCAGCACCACCACATGGTCATCGACGAAGAGCGGCGCGTCGATGCTCCCGCGGCGCAGCACCGGGTGGTCATGGCGCATGCGGATCAGCTTCTTGAAGTCCGCGAGCAAGGCCTCGTCGGGCTTGCCGCCCAGGTCAGCCCAAGGGTACGTGGCGCGGTTGTAGGGGTCGTCGCCACCGGTCACGCCGACCTCGTCGCCGTAATAGACGCTGGGCGCGCCGGGGAAGATCATCTGGAACAGCACTGCAAGCCGCAGCCGCTGCTTGGCCAGGGTGATGACGGCCTGGTCTTGGGTTGGACCGCGCGTGTCGTCGTGCCAGCCAAAGACGTGCAGCGCACGCGCCTGGTCGTGGGACGACAGCAGGTTCATCAGCGCATAGAAAGCCTGCGGCGGGTAGGCTTCGCGCATGAGTTCGATCTGCCGGTACAGCACGGCCGCCTTGCCACCCGCTGCGTAGTCCTGCACGGTGTTGCGGAAGATGTAGTTCATGGTGCTGTCGAACATGTCGCCCAGGAAGTACTTGCTGGCGTCGAACCACGTTTCAGCCACCGTGATCGCGTCCGGCTTCTGCGCCTTGACGGCCTTGCGCCATTCGCGCCAGAAGTCGTCAGGCACCCAGGGTGCCACGTCCATGCGCCAGCCGCTGGCGCCGCGGTCCAGCCAGAGCCTGGTGATCGAGTCGGGTGCGCCATAGGCAAAGTCGCGCCAAGCCGGGCTGGCCTTGTCGAGCTCTGGCAGGTCGGTCACGCCAACCCAGCCCTTGAACTGTTTGTCGGGGTCGTTTTGCGACGCGTCAAAGCTGTACCAGCTGGCGTAGGGCGAGTCGGGGCGGGGCCTGCCGCCTTCAAAGGCGCCGCGTGAATTGAAGTTGCCGAAGCGGTTGAAGTAGATCGAATCACTGCCGGTGTGGTTGAGGCTCGTGTCGGTGATGACGCGGATGCCGCGCAGAGCAGCTTCGCGCGTCAGGCGCACGAAGTCCTCAACGCTGCCGAAAGCGGGGTCGATCCTTTTGTAGTCCGCCGTGTCGTACTTGTGGTTGCTGGCGGCGCGGAACACCGGCGTCATGTAGATCGTGTTGGCCCCAAGGTCGCGGATGTAATCGAGCTTATCGATGAGCCCGGCCAGGTCGCCACCGAAAAAGTCGTTGTTGAAGACACTGTCGCTGCCGTCGCCAGTGCCGGGGCGGTAGGGCTTGTCGAGCCAGTTCTTGTGCAGCTCCACCGTGTGCTGGTGGTACCGGTCGCGCCCCGGCTTCGGGTCGTTGCGCGGGTTGCCGTTGCGAAAACGCTCGGGGAAAACGTAGTAATAGACAATGTCGGGCGCCCAGTCGGGCACTTTGAAATCGGCCGCAAACACGGTCTGGCGGAAGCGCCGCACGGTGCCTGCTGAGGGCGGCTTGTCAGCCACTGCGCTCGAGCCGCCGCTGCCCTTTTCGCGCGTCCAGAAGACGGCGTCGGCGTTGTTCTGGACCACGAACAGCCGGCCGCCGATGCGGGCTTCAAACCAGTAGCCGTAAACCGCCACGTCGGCGAAGCGGTGCGCGGCGGTCCAACGTTCGGTGACGACTGCGCCAGTTGCCCCGGCTGCACCTGGTGCGTTGACGGCCTTGTGCATCGGCACGCGCGCTACCTCGGTGTAGGCCAGCACTTCCTGGTTGCCTTCGAGCCGGCGCTTTTCCACCACCAGGCTCAGGCTTTCGACGCCGGCCGCAGCCGTCAGCGCAAAGTCGATCCGCGTGCCGGCGGGCACGGCACCGAAGGGCGCCTTGTGGGCGGCCGCGCGCGAATCGAACTGCAGGCTCAGCGCCACCGGGTCGGTGACGGCGGCTGTGCGCGGGTCGGCAAAGGTCTGTTCGCCGACGCTGAGTTGCGGGCGGTTGCCGGCCCAGGCCAGGCGCAGCGTGTGTTCGCCGCTGAAGGTGTGGGCGAAGTTGGCGGCACCCTGCCCCAGGACGCCGTCTGCGCCGATGCTGCTGGCGTCCTTCCAGGATGGGTCGGCAATTTTGAACTCGTGGCGGCCGCTGAGCTTGACGTTGAGGTAGTAGGCGTCGCAGCTGAACTGGAAGGCGTAGTCGTCCAGCGCAGCCCAGTTGTTGGGCGTGCCGCGCAGGAAGAGCGTGGCGGTGCCGAGCGGCGGGCCGCCTTCGGCTGCGGCGCAATCTTCGATCTTCAAGGTGGGTTTGGCGGCGTCGTCCATGGTCACGGTGAAGCGTTGGGTGCCAACAAAGCGGTGTGTGATTTCGGGGCCGCGGCGCTGCAGATTGCGGCCGTCGGCCGAGCCAAAGTCGGCGTCGGCGCTCCAGCCTTCGTCGGCCACCTTGAAGCGGTGTTCGCCACTCAGCGTGGTCACCAGTTCCCAGCGTGTGCAGGCCCAGGTGAAGCGCCGGTCTTCGGCGGCGGCCCAGCCGTTGAAGCTGCCGCGCAGGTACAAGCTGCGGCCGGCCAGCGGGTCGGGTTTGCAGGTGGCCTGGGCGCAGGCGCTGCTGCTGAAGAACAGCGCCAACCCGAAGAGCGCGAGCCTCTTGCTGAACACCTCACTGCACCCGCTTGTACGCGCTGTAGCCACCACCTGGGCTCAACTCCGGCGTCAGCACCAGCACCGCACCCGCCGGCAACGTGACGTGCAGCAAGCCCGCGCTCAGCTTGACCCGCGACTTGCCGTCGAGCCGGTCCACCAGGTCCCACACGTTCATGAGCTTGGAGTTGGCCAACATCACCGTCTCTTGCACTTCGGCCCTGGACGGATTGGCGAGCACGATGACGGTGTCGCGCGCACGGTCGGTGTGGCGCTCAAAGGCCAGCAGGCGCTGTGCGGTGAGCAGGCGGAAGTCGCCCACACGCAGCGCGCGATGCTGCTTGCGCAGCTGCGTCAACTGCTTCGTCCACGCCAGCGTCGGGTTGTCGCCCCGCACCAGATCCCAGCGCATCGGCGCGCGCATCTCGGGGTCGGGGATGCCGGTCATGCCGACTTCGCTGCCGTAATAAATGTTGGGCGCGCCGGGCAGCGTGAACTGCAGCACCTGCGCCAGGCGGCGCTGGCGCTCATCGGGCAGCGCGCTGGCCAGCCGTTCGGTGTCGTGGTTGTCGAGCATCAGCCAGCTCTTCAGAAGATTCTCGGTGCCTGATTCCTGCACCATGCGGTCGATCATGCGCAGCGCCAGTGGCGGGTCCAGCCGCCCGTCGGCCACGCGCAGGATGATTTCGCGCAGCGTGAAGTTCATGACGCCATCGACCGCCGGAAACCACTCCTTCGGGTAGTTGGCGATCTCGCCCACCACCAGCGAACCCGGCTTCTCGGCGTGCGCAGCGCGGGTCAGCTCTTCCAGCCAGCGGAATCCGATGTCCACCGCCACGTCCAGCCGCCAGCCATCGACGCCGTCGCGCAGGTAACTGCGCACGACAGAGTCCTTGGCGCCGTAGACATGGGCACGGACTGCTGGGTTTTCGAGGTTCAGTTCGGGCAGGTTTTCGGCCAGCCACCACACCCGAACGCCGCTCTGATACTGGCTGCCTAAGTAAAACCAGTTCCTCCACTGACTTTGAGCGTTCGCCTGCGCGTCCTTGAAGATCGGCGCGTTGCGGCCCATGTGGTTGAAGACGCCGTCCAGCACCAGTTTCATGCCGCGCTGGTGCACGTTGGCAGCAAGCCGCCTCACATCGGCGCGGGTGCCGAATTCAGGGCTGATGGCGTTGTAGTCGAAGGCGTCGTACTTGTGGTTGGTGTAGGCCAGGTGAATGGGGTTGAGGTACAGCACGTCGGCGCCCATGCCCTGCACATGGTCGAGCTTGCCCACCAGGCTGGCGAGGTCGCCGCCCCAGAATTCGATCTCGTGGCTCCAGAGTTTTTCGCTCTCCAGATAGACGCCGCGTTTCGGTGTTTCGTCCCAACGCCGCAGCACCTTGGGCGCCGGATAGAGCGCTCGTTTGGCGTCCAGGTTGGCCGACGGTGCAAAGCGGTCCACCAGCACCTGGTAGACGACGGCGCCGTTGCGCCAGTCTTTCTCGCGCTTGTCGAAGACACCCGCTTGCGCCTTGTCAAAACGGTTGCCCTGCGGGCCGTCGGCGTGGCTGGCAAATGCAGCGGGCTGGGCGTTCACGTTGATCGACAAGACGGCAGCAGCCAGCACAAGAATCGGGCACTTCATCCTTTGACGCCCCCCGCCGTCAGACCCGACACGATCCACTTCTGCGCCAGCAGAAACACAAGCGTGATCGGCAGGCCGCTCAGCACCGCAGCAGCCGCGAAGTCGCCCCACAGGTACTTCTGTTCGTAGAGGTAGAACTTGCTGCCCACGGCCAATGTGAGGTTCGGTTCTTCACGCAACAGGATGCTGGCCACCGGGTATTCGATGATGGTGCCGATGAAGGCCAGCACGAAAACCACCATCAGGATCGGCACCGCCATCGGCAGCAGCACGTGGCGAAAGGCCTGCCAGTGCGTGGCGCCGTCGACCTTGGCGTTTTCTTCGATCTCCAGCGGGATGGTGTCGAAGTAACCCTTGATGGTCCAGATGTGCATCGCCACGCCGCCCATGTACGCCACGATGAGGCCGGCGTGCGTTTCGATGCCGAGCCACGGCAACTGCGTGCCGATGCCTTCAAAGATGGCGTAGATGGCCACCAGCGCCACCGCCACCGGGAACATCTGCAACAGCAGCATGCTGTTCAGGATGACTTGCTTGCGCGCGAACCTCATGCGCGCGAATGCGTAGGCTGCGGTGGTGGAAGTGGCGACGATCAGCAGCGCAGAGATGGTGGCGATCTTGATGCTGTTCCACAGCCACAGCAGCACCGGAAACGGCGGCTGCACCACGCTGCCGTCGGCCTGCGTGACTGGGATGCCCAGCGCCAGTTGCCAGTGCTCGAAGCTGATGGTGGTGGGGATCAGCGACCCGGTGGCAAAGTTGCCCGGCCGCAGGCTGATGCTCAGCACCGCCAGCAACGGGAACAGCGTCAATGCCAGCAGCAGCCACAGCCCCAGATGCGCGGCCCAGACGCGCCAGCGTTCGCTCTTTCCGGTGACGATGGCCATCTGCAGCTACCTCCTGGATTCCGCGCGCTGTGTGATCTTGAGCTGCACCAGCGCCATGACCGCCACCATCATGAAGATCAGCGTGCTGATGGCCGCCGCCAGGCCGAAGTTCTGGCCGCTGTCGGTGAAGGCGATGCGGTAGGTGTAGCTGACCAGGATGTCGGTGGTGCCGGCCGGCAGCTTGGTATTCAGGAAGTCGGGCCGGCCGTCGGTCAGCAAGCTGATCAACACGAAGTTGTTGAAGTTGAAGGCGAAGGCGCTGATGAGCAGCGGCGTCAGCGGTTTGGCGATCAGCGGCGCGGTGATCTTGAAGAAGTTGGTGAGTGGCTTGGCACCCGCAATCGCACTGGCTTCATACAAGTCTGCGGGGATGGCCTTGATGAGGCCGCTGCACAGAATCATGATGTACGGATAGCCGAGCCAGGTGTTGACGATGAGGATCATCACCTTGGCCAGCAGCGGGTCGGCAAACCAGGCCGGGCGGATGCCCAGCAGCGAATCGAGGATGCCGTTGATCTCACCGAAGTTCTGGTTGAAAAGTCCCTTGAACACGAGGATGCTGATGAAGCCTGGCACGGCATAGGGCAAGAACAGCAGCGTGCGGTACAGCGCGCGGTATTTCAGCGCCGGCCATTCCAGCAACACCGCCAAGGTCATGCCGAGGGCAGTGGAGAACAGCACCGTCAGGCCGGCGAAGAGCACGGTCCAGATGAAGATGCTGATGAACGGGCCGCGGAAGTCGGCGTCGAGCAGCATGCGCGAGTAGTTGGCGAATCCGATGCCGACCTTGAAGCCCGGTTGGATGCGTTCGCCTTGCGCACTTTCAAAGTAGCCACTGCTGCGGTTGGGCTTGAACACAGTGCCGGTGAGCACCTGCGTCAGCGCGCCGTCGGCACTGGCCTTCCACAGCGGGTCGATGGGTCCGAATTCGCGCAGCCCGGCGTAGCGGATGAGCTTGCCGTCGGGCGTTTGCAGTTGCAGCGCGGACAGTGCGTCGCGCTGCTGGATGAGTGCACGCAGGGGGAGCGGTTCGGCCAGGATGGTGCTGCCCAGCGGGGTCATCGGCACAGCGGCAGTGTTTGCAGTGGCTGCTGTCAGATCCAGCGGCGGCGACACCAGAATCTCACCGACTTTTTCACCGGTGCTGCCCTCTTCGGGCATCAGCTTCAGCCGGAAGCTCTTGCCGTCGGCGTGCAGCGTAAACGCCCGGGCATGCGCTTCGTCAGCCAGCGTCTGGTCGAGCAAGTAGTTGCGCGCGCGTGCTTCGTCCAGCAGGTTGCTGCTGGAGTAGTTGGTGAAGCCGATCTGCACCGTGTACAGCAGCGGGAAGGCGACAAACACCAGCATGCCAGCGACGCCGGGGAACAAGTACTTCCAGGCCACCGACTGCGCCGTGCCGTAGACATAAATGGCGCTGGCGCCCAGCGCCAGGATGCCGACCGCCGCCATCGGCTGACCGGCCGTCCACAGGCTGAACACCAACCACAGCAGGGCGAGCGTGGCAGCACCGGCCACGGCCCATTGCAGCCAGGGTGGCGACAAAGGCGCCTTGCCAAGCGGCAGCCGCGGAACCGGCTCTGCCGGGCCGCTGGGTGCGCCCCCCTGGGGGGGAACGCCGAAGGCGTTGCGGGGGGGAGTCATCATTTCATCGGGTTTTCATGCGCGCCGCCGCGCCGTCCAGCGCATCTTTCGGCGCCTGGCGGCCGTTGGTGATGGCCTCCAGCGCAGCGTCCATGGCCGGGAAGAAGCGGCCCATTTCCGGGATGTTGGGGATGGGTTCACCGGCGCGCGCGTTGGCCATCGTGGCGACGATGTTCGGGTCCTGGCTGAGTTGCTGGAAGTAGGCCTTGTTGGCAGGCGTGCCCAGAGGCACGTCGGCAGAAATCATCTTCAGGCTCGCGACCGTCAGCAGGTGGTTTTCAATGAACTCTCGCGCCACATCCTTCAGCTTGGACGGCGCCGTGATCATGCAGCCCAGCACGCCCACGAACGGCTTGCCGGCCTTGCCGCCGATGCTGGGAATGGGCGCCACGCCAAAGTCGATGCCGACCTTGCGCACGTTGTCCCAGGCCCAGGGGCCGTTGATCATCATCGCCACCTGGCCGCGCGCAAAGGCGCCTTCCATCTCGGCATAGCGCGCGCCCTTGGGCATGTGGCCGTCCTTCACGAGCCGGTCCAACATCAATGCGCCCTGCAGCGCACCGGCGTTGTTGACGCCCACCACGCCGGGGTCGAGTTCACCGCTGGCGTTGCGGCCGAAGATGAAACCGCCCGGGCCGGCCAGCAGGCCCCATGTGAAGAAGGAATTGTTGTAGGCCCAGAGGATGGCGCTGACCTTGCCCCCTGTGCCGCCGTTGCCGCCGTTGCTTTCGGCCTTCAAACGCTTGTCGATGGCGATCACTTCTTCAAAACTTGCCGGCGGCGTGGGCACCAGCGCCTTGTTGTAGATCAGGCCGATGGCTTCGATGGCCAGCGGGTAGCCCCAGACCTGGCCGCGGTAGGTGAAGGCCTTCCAGGCTGCGTCGTCGATCTCTGCCTTGATGCGCGGCTTGGGCCGCACCGGCACCACCAGACCCGACTTGGCCCATTCGCCCACACGGTCGTGCGCCCAGCACATGATGTCCGGGCCCTTGCCGGCGGCGGCGGCGGATTGGAACTTGTCGGGCGCACCTTCCGGGTGCTGCACCACCACGTCCACGCCGCTGATGCGGGTGAAGGCATCGCCCACCTTCTGCAGCCCGTTGTAGCCCTTGTCGCCGTTGATCCAGACCAGCAGGCGCAGGGGCGCCTGAGCCCGGGCTTGCGTCTGTGCTGCGCCGACCACCAGCGCCAGCACGGCGCAAACTGCATAACGCTCAAGCCGCATGGGCTTGCGGCTCGGCCAAGAGGCGCTGGAAGGCCCTGCCTTCGGCGTTGAAGAGGTAGGCCTTTTCCACCGGCACTGACAGCGGCAGCGTTTGCCCGCTCACGATGCGGCGGTCGCCTTCCACGGCGCAGGTGATGACCTCGTCCACGCCCACATTGCTGCAGTAGGCGTAGGTCATGCTGCCCAGCGATTCGACGAAAGTGACGGTGGTGGCCAGCGCGTTGTCCGCCACACCCGCGCGCAGGTGTTCGGGCCGCGCGCCGAGCTTGACCTTGTCACCCGGCTTCGCACCCACCGCGTTCACCGCGCAGCGAATCACTTCGCCGCCGCCGAGCCTGACGCTGGCGCCGCTGGCGCCGGCTTCCACCACCACCGCGTCGATGATGTTCATGCCCGGGCTGCCGATGAAGCCGGCCACGAACAGGTTGCACGGGTGGTCATACAGCGCCATCGGCGCGCCCACCTGTTCGATGCGGCCGGCCTGCAGCACGACGATGCGGTCGGCCAGCGTCATGGCCTCGACTTGGTCGTGCGTGACATAGACCATCGTGGTCTTGAACTGCTCGTGCAGCTTGGCAAATTCGTAGCGCATCTTCACGCGCAGCGCGGTGTCCAGATTGGACAGCGGCTCGTCGAAGAGAAAGACCTCGGGTTTCCTCACGATGGCGCGGCCGATGGCCACACGCTGGCGTTGGCCACCCGACAAGTCCTTCGGTTTGCGCTGCAGCAGGTGGTCGATGTGCAGCATCTTCGCCGCGCCGTTGACGGCGCTGTCGATCTCTGCCTGCGGCACCTTGGCCAGCTTCAAACCGAAGGCCATGTTGTCGAACAGGCTCATGTGAGGGTACAGCGCATAACTCTGGAAGACCATGGCAATGCCACGTTCTGCAGGCGGTACGTCATTCACCACCCGGCCACCGATGGTCAAGGTGCCTTCGCTGATGTCTTCCAACCCCGCAATCGTGCGCAACAACGTGCTCTTGCCGCAGCCACTGGGGCCGACGAAGACCATGAATTCGCCGTCGTGGATGTCGAGGTCGATCCCCTTCAGAATCTTGACCTCGCCATAGGCCTTGCTGACCCCCGACAGTTTGACCGCCGCCATCTGTAGTCTCCGAACACATCCCTGTTGTTTGTAGAGAATATACAAGCCGGGTACCGCGCCAACAATCGGGCTTGAACCCGGACGGTCGGCGTTTATCTCGGTGAATCAAATACTTAGGATGAGCTGTCAAATTCTGGTCGTAGCATTACTACATTGACAGGGTCTTCCTAGCCGCAACACCCACGATGGATCTGCAAAACCGATCATCCGGCGTGGTGCTGCACATCACCTCCCTGCCCGGCCCCCACGGCATGGGCGACATGGGTATCGAGGCGCACCGTTTTGTGGACTGGCTGGCGGGTGCCGGGCAGTCGGTGTGGCAGATGTTGCCGGTCAACCCTATCGGCCCGGGTCACTCACCCTACCAGTGCCCGTCGGCCTTCGCCGGCAGCGGCCTGATGGTGGCGCTGCAGCCGCTGGTGCAGCGCGGCTGGCTAACGGGCTCGGCCTTGTTGGCGGCGCCTGCCTTCAACACGCAGCGTGTGGATTTCGACGCCGTGATTCCCTGGCGCTGGGCACTGCTGCGGCAAGCGGCCGGCGGTTTCTTCGCCAACGCCGATGCCGTGGATCGCCAGACCTTCGAACGTTGGTGCACGACCCAGGCCCACTGGCTGCCTGAGTGGACGCTGTTCGCAGCGCTGAAAGACGAACACCTCGGCCAGTCCTGGTGGCTGTGGGGCGACGCACTCGCCGGCCGCGATGCCGCCGCACTGGCCGGTGCACGCCAGCGCCTGGCTGGCGCCACCGCCAAACACGCCTTCGTGCAGTGGTGCTTCGATGAACAGATGGCCGCGCTGCGCGCCCACGCCCAGGCCATGGGCGTGCGCCTGATGGGCGACCTGCCGATCTTCGTCGCCCACGACAGCGCCGACGTCTGGGCCCGGCCCGACCTGTACTTTCTGGACGCGCAGCACCAGCCCACCGTGGTGGCCGGTGTGCCGCCCGACGGCTTCGGCCCCGACGGCCAGCGCTGGGGCAACCCGCTGTACCGCTGGGACCGCATGGCGGCCGACGACTACGCCTGGTGGGTGGCGCGTGTGCAGCGCGCATTCGCCCACGCCGACATCCTGCGCATCGATCACTTCCGCGGCTTTGCCGGCTACTGGGAAGTGCCCGCCGGCTGCCCCACGGCGCGCGAAGGGCGCTGGGCGCCGGGGCCCGGCAAGGCGCTGTTCGACGCCATCGAAAGCGCGCTGGGCAAGCTGCCCATCGTGGCCGAAGACCTGGGGACGATCACACCCGACGTGGTTGAACTGCGCGACCACTTCGGATTTCCCGGCATGCGCATCGTGCAGGAAGCGTTTGGTGGGCATGACGGCGGCGACAGCGACCACGACTTCCTGCCCCACAACCACGTGCGCGCCTGCCTGGCCTACAGCAGCACGCACGACAGCGACACCGCGCAGGGCTGGTGGGCAACGGCTTCCAACCGCACACGCGCCTACGCCAGCGAATACCTCCAGTGCACGGGCGCTGACGTGCACTGGGCGCTGATTCGCGCCGCCAGCCAGTCGGTGGCCTGCATGGCGCTCTTCCCCCTGCAGGACGTGCTGGGCCTGGACGGCACGCACCGCATGAACCTGCCCGGCACCGCGCAGGGCAACTGGCGCTGGCGCTTTGACTGGCCGATGCTTCAGCCTGATGCAGCGGCCACGCTGGCGCGCATCAGCGCTGCCAGCGGACGCGCGCGTTCGGCTTGAGGCGCTTGCCGGGCTTCACGGACTTGTTGGGCTTCGCGACCGGCTTCACCAGAGCGCCGCTGTGCACCACCAGCACCCGCACCGACTGCGGCGCCAGCAGCAGCGTGGCGGCACCGTCCGCGTTGGCCTGTGCGGCTTGCGCGTCACCGGCAGGGTAGGCCGACAGCAGCCGGGCCCGTGGCGGCAGTCCTTGAATGGCGGTGGGCTCCGGCTGCAAACCATAGTTGATGAGCACCACCGTGTGTTCACCGTCCAGCTTGCGCTGCCAGCTGGCCACCAACCCCCGCGCGAAGCTGCCTTCGAAACTGCCGCGGGCGATGGACGGCAGCGTGTTGCGCAGCTGGATCATGGCCTTGTAGAAGTTGAGGATCGACGCCGGATCCCGCTGCTGCGCCTGCACGTTGTGCGTGGTCACATTCGGCGCCACGGGGCGGAACGGCGTGCCTGCCGTGAAGCCCGCCGTGCGCGGGTCTGCGCTCCAGCTCATCGGGCTGCGCAGCGGCTGGTCCCCCGGAAGCGTGTTCACGCCCGCCTGGCCGACCTCTTCACCGTAATAGATGAAGGGCGTGCCCGGCTGCAGCAGGTAGCCCGCCGCCGCCAGCTTGTATTGCTTGCTGTCGCCACCGACCTGGTCCCACAACCGCTGGCCGGCAAAGATGTCGTGGTTGGAAATGAAAGTGGCCATGGTGCTGGACACCGTACGGTAGTAGTCAGTCAGCTTCTGCACCGAATCGGGCCGACGCTTCGCGGCGCCCACAAAGTGCTGCGCATAGCCAAAGGCGAAGGCGCCGCCGCACACCGCCGGGTCGCCATAGGCTTGCGGCTCTGCGGTGGCCTCGCACACCACGTAGCGCTGCGCGTAACCCTTGATGAGGTCCTGCAACTGGCGCGTCAGGGCGCGGCTTTGCGGCTGATCATTCCAGTGCTGGGCGTCGTTCTCGATGAGGTGCGGCACGGCGTCAAGCCGGTAGCCGTCCAGGCCGCGGTTGAGCCAGAAGCGCAGGCTGTCCAGGTGGTAGTCCAGCACCGCCGGGTTGTTGAAGTTGTAGTCGGGCATGTGCGGGCCGAAGGTGCCGAAATAGAAGTCGCGCGTGCCCGGCGGGGCGGATGCAAAGGACGGCATGTCCTTCACCTCGCCCTTCCACAACCAGGGCTGCGCGCCCACCGGGTACCAGGGGTACTTGCCCCAGATGTCCCAGCCGGCGGGCGCTTCATCAGCCCACACATACCAGTCGCGAAAGGCCTTGTCCTTGCCCTGCAGCGCCTGCAAGAACATCGGGTGCGACGCAGCGCTGTGGTTGATGACGTAGTCCATCACCACGCCGATGCCGCGTGCGTGCGCCTGGCGCAGCAATTCGTCGAAATCGGCGAGCGTGCCGTACTCGGGCGCCACATCGCGGAAGTCGGTGGTGGCGTAGCCGTGGTCGCCGTCGGCGTTTCGGGTGATCGGCATGAGCCAGATGCCGCGGATGCCCAGCTCTTTCAGGTAGTCCAGGCTCTGCGTCAGGCCGCGCAGGTCGCCGATACCGTCGCCGTCGCTGTCGCGCCAGGCACGGACAAAGATTTCCATGAACGCGCCGTGCTGCCAGCCTTCCTTCAGCGCGCTGCTGCGGTCGCCAGCGGGCACGGGGCGGATGTCGATGCCAGGCTGCGCACAAGCAGCGCCGCACAACAGGGCAAGCGTGGCAACGATCAGGGAGGCTGTCATCTGGAGGGGGTGTGACGCGGCAGAAGCTGCGCAATGTAGGGGCATGTCCGGTGCACCGCCACCCGAGGCTTGCCTAGCATGCACGGCATGCAACAACACGTCCGCGTTTCGCCGGTCTGCTGGCTGCTCTGCGGGCTGCTCTGCACGATCACCCTCGCCTGGGCCGGCCCGCTCACCACGGCCGCCGCCCCCGCCAGCCCCACGCTGACCGCCTGCGACGCGGGATTCCAGACCGTGCTGCAAGCCGTGCCGGACGTCGCGCCAGGCGCCGCGCCAGGCGAAGCCCGCGCGGTCTGGCTCAACCGCCGGCTGATTCGCTGGCCCGGCATGCAGCCTGAAGGACGGTTTCGCCTGTTGCATTCAGCGCAGGGGCAGATCGTTGCGGCCCCAGGACAGGTGGCGCGTGGTGCGGACGGCGCGCTCAGGCTGCACGTCGGCACAGCGGCCGAGCCCACGCCGCTGCGGACACGTTTCAAATGGTTGGCCGCCGGTACCCTGCTGGCGCTGCGCACGGCCGAACTGCCGCGCTTGCAGCAACTGCACCGCGGCCAGCTGGTGCTGGTGCAAGAAGACGCTGACGGCCGCGTGCGCCAGGCCACGGCACTGCAGGTGGCGGGGGCGCTGGATGATCTCTACGCCAGCGCCGAATCCACCCCTGACCTGGGCGCCTCACCGCATGCAGCACGCACAAGCTTCAAGCTCTGGGCACCTACCGCGCAAAGTGTGCGGCTCTGCCTGCACCGGAGCGGCACGGCGCCGGCCCATGCGCTGCTGCCGTTGCAGCGCGATGCCGCCAGCGGCGTGTGGGCAGCGTCTGCGCCACAAGACCTAAGCGGCCATTACTACAGCTACCTGGTCGATGTCTTCGTGCGCGGCGTCGGCCTGGTGCGCAACCGCGTCACCGACCCGTACTCACTCAGCCTGACAACCGACAGCCGCCGCAGTTGGATCGGCCGACTGGACGCGCCCGCGCTGCAGCCGCCAGGCTGGTTGAGCACGCCCCGGCCGGTCCGAGTGCAGGCCGCCACCGACATGGTGATCTACGAGCTGCATGTGCGCGACTTCTCGGCGCATGACGCCACCGTGCCGGTGCCGCACCGCGGCAAGTACCTGGCCTTCACGGACCACGCATCCAACGGCATGCAGCACCTGCGCGCATTGTCCGCTGCAGGCTTGACCGACGTGCATCTGCTGCCCGTCTTCGACATCGCCAGCATCCCCGAACAGGGCTGCACGACAGCGCCAGCCGCCGCGCTGGCAGCTGCAGCCGCCGACGCAGAGACCCAGCAAGCCGCCGTGATGGCCGCTGCCGCCACCGATTGCTACAACTGGGGCTACGACCCGTGGCACTACACCGCACCAGAAGGCAGTTATGCCAGCAACGCGGCGGACGGCGCGGTGCGCGTGCTGGAGCTGCGCCAGATGGTGCAAGCACTGCACAAGGCGGGGCTGCGTGTGGGCATGGATGTGGTCTACAACCACACGCCTGCCAGCGGGCAGAAGGAACAGTCGGTGCTGGACCGCATCGTGCCTGGTTACTACCAGCGGCTGAACGCCGCCGGCCAGGTCGAGACCAGCACCTGCTGCGACAACACGGCCACCGAGAACACGATGATGGCCAAGCTGATGATCGACAGCGCGGTGGTCTGGGCGCGCGACCACCACATCGACAGCTTCCGCTTTGACCTGATGGGCCACCAGCCGCGCGCGGCGATGGAGCGGCTGCAGGCGGCGGTGGACAAGGCGGCGGGGCGGCACATCCACCTCATCGGCGAAGGCTGGAATTTTGCTGAGGTGGCCAACGGCGCACGCTTCGTTCAGGCCAGCCAGAGCAGCCTGAACGGCAGCGGCATTGGCAGTTTCAGCGACCGCGGGCGCGATGCTGCACGCGGCGGTGGCTGCTGCGACGACGCGGCGCAAACCGTGGCCCGCCAGGGTTGGCTCAACGGCCAGTTTTACGACCCCAAGCCTGGCACTCCGGCGGGGACTTCTGCCAGCGTCGGCGATCTCTTGAAGAGCGCCGACCTCGTCCGCGTCGGCCTGGCCGGCACACTGCGCGACTACCGGCTGCACGCCGCAGACGGCAGCGTGAAAGCCCTGCGCGACATCGACTATGCCGGCCAGGGCGCAGGCTTCGCCAGCCAGCCCGCCGAGGTGGTGAACTACGTCGAGAACCACGACAACCAGACGCTCTTCGACATCAACGTGCTGCGCCTGCCGCGCAACACGCCGCGCCAGGACCGCGCCCGCGTGCAGGTGCTGGGCCTGGCGCTCACGGCGTTCAGCCAGGGCGTGGCGTATTTCCATGCCGGCATCGAAGCCTTGCGCAGCAAGAACGGCAACCGCAACAGCTATGACAGCGGCGACTGGTTCAACCGCCTGGACTGGACCTTCAGCGACAACTTCTGGGGCAGCGGCCTGCCACCCAAGCAGGACAACGCGGACTTCTGGCCGGTGCTCAAACCCCTGCTGGCCGACCCCACCATCAAGCCCACTGCGGCCGACATCGCCTTCACGCGTGACGCCTTTCTGGACTTGCTGAAAATCCGCGCCAGCAGCCTGCTTTTCAGGCTGCGCACGGCTGACAGCGTGGCGCAGCGCCTGCACTTTCACAACACCGGCCAGGCGCAGATACCGACCTTGATGGTGGCTCACCTGGACGGCCGCGGCCTGGCCGGCGCCGGCTTTGCCGACCTGCTCTACGCCGTCAATGCCGACAAGGCTGCCGTCACGATGGCACTGCCCGCGCTGCTGGGCCGGCCCTTCGTGCTGCACCCGGTGCACCGCAGCGCCACGGCGGCCGACAAGCGGCCTGCTCTAGAAGCGCGCTGGGACAGCGTCACCGGCATGCTCACGGTGCCAGCGCGCACGGCGCTGGTCTATGTGAGCGATTGATCGGCCTTCATCGGCCGGCTGCGGGCCTGCTTCGTCAGTGCGCGCCGCTGTGCATCTTTTCGCCGGCCTTCAGGCGGTAGACCGTGCCGCAATAAGGGCAGCGCCCCTGGCCACTGGTCACCACGTCGATGAAGACCTTGGGGTGGTTGCTCCACAGCGGCATGCGCGGGTTGGGGCAAAAGGTCACACCGGGGCCGACCAGGTCGGTGGCCGCGAGTTCGACGGTTGCAGATGCAGATGCAGGCGCGGGCACGGGCACGGGCACGGGCTTGGCTTCGGTGCTCATTGAAGGTTCAGACCAGGGTCAACCACTCGGCGTACTTGGGATTGCGGCCATTCACGATGTCGAAGAAGGCACTCTGAATCTTCTCGGTGATGGGGCCACGAGTGCCTGCAAATTCGCCGGTGCCCAGCTCGATGCGGTCCAGCTCGCGGATCGGCGTCACTTCAGCCGCCGTGCCCGAGAAAAATGCCTCGTCTGAAATGTAGATTTCGTCCCGGGTGATCGGCTTTTCCCTGATCTCTAGCCCCAGGTCCTTGCAGATGGAAAAGATCGTGTTCCGCGTGATGCCGTTGAGCGCGCCGGCGCTCGAATCCGGGGTGTAGACCACGCCCTTACGGACGATGAACAGGTTTTCGCCCGCCCCTTCGGAAGCAAAGCCCTGCGGGTCGAGCAGCAGCGCCTCGTCATAGCCTTCGTCGGTGGCTTCCATGTTGGCCAG
>JAYSYB010000552.1:0-9505 GCA_043716775.1 Rubrivivax sp. | reverse complement strand
TTTGACCGGCGCCCAGTAGCCATCGACAAGGCGTTTGTAGCTGTTGATGGTGGGCCAGAACATCGGCGCAAAGTCCATCAGACACGCGACCTGGCCGGCGAGATAACTCTCGAAGAGCCTGCTCATCCTGCGCGGGCTCTTGGCGTCATAGAACAGGTTGTTCTTGCCGTCCGAGAGACTCTGGTGGATGTGGCCTGAACAGCCCGGCAGCGCCGCATTCCACTTCGCCATGAAACTGGGCATGACGCCGTGCTGTTTGCCGATCTCGCGCGCGCCGGTCTTGAAGAGGATGGCGCGGTCGGCCTGTTCCAGCGCCGTGCTGAAGGCGATGGCCACTTCATATACGCCGGGGCCGGTTTCAGTGTGCAGGCCTTCGATGGGCACGCCGAAGGCCGCCATGTCGTCCATCAGCGCGTTGAAGAAACTGCGGTTGTCGGCCATGCGCAGCAGCGAGTAGCCGAACATGCCGGGCGTGATGGGCTCGGGGCCGACGCCCTTCTTCGCGGCCCAGCTCTGCGGTGTTTCGCAGAAGTTGAACCACTCGAATTCCATGCCGGTCATCACTTGCAGGCCCAGCTTCTCGGCGCGCTTCAGCACCCGCTTCAGCGTCTGGCGCGGGCACACGGCGTAGGGCGTGCCGTCGGCGTTGACAAACTCGCCCAGGAAGAATGGCACGTTGCCGTCCCAGGGCACGTGGCGTGCAGTGTCCAGGTCCAGCCGCGCCAACGCGTCGGGGAAGCCGTGTTGCCAGCCGGTGACTTGCGCGTTGTCGTAGCACTGGTCTGATGAATCCCAGCCGAAGACCACGTCACAGAAACCGAAACCGCCTTGAGGATGGGGCTCGACAGCGCCGAGGAATTTGTCCCTGTGCAGGTACTTGCCGCGCAGGACGCCGTCGATGTCGCTGCAGGCCACCTTCACCTTGCCGGCCCCGCTCTTGCGGATGGCAGCCACCGAGGGGTGGTCTTGCGGTGTGCTGAGGCTGCTGCTGTTCTTCTTGCTGGCCATGCTGCTGCTCCGTCCAAGACGCGACGCTCCTCTCGGACCCCGCCCTTGGCAGCGTATCAGCAAAGCGCGGCGTGCCACTGATGCGCGCGCTACCCCTCTGCTGCTTCGCACCTTCGTGCCTGAGCCTGTCCGGGCGCCCACGATCGGGCCGGGAAAATCGAATCGCCGACAATCCATGGTCCGAATCCCACATCGAGCCCATGAGATACCTGCACACGATGGTCCGCGTGACCGACCTCGACGCATCGCTGCGCTTCTATCGCGACGCGCTCGGGTTGGAGGTCACACGCCAGCATGACGTAGCGGCCGGCCGCTTCACGCTGGTCTACCTTGCCGCGGCGGGGCAGCCCGAGGCCGAGATCGAGCTGACGCACAACTGGGACCCGGAGGCTTACACCGGTGGCCGAAGCTTCGGCCATGTCGCGTACGCGGTCGACGACATCTACGCCGCGTGCAAGCGGTTGATGGCGCATGGTGTGACCATCAACCGCCCGCCGCGCGACGGTCGCATGGCGTTCGTGCGCTCGCCTGACGGCATCTCGGTTGAATTGCTGCAGGCAAGCCACGCCCTGGCCCCGGCCGAGCCGTGGGCGTCGATGCCGAACGTGGGGGCGTGGTGATGGCCGCTCTTGCCGCCGCCGTGTCGGCGTGGCCGGCGCACCGCAGCGTCGCGCTGTTGCCTGGCTCGCTGCCGCACGGCGGTGTCGTGCCCGACACGCCGATCCACGCGTTCGTCACGCCGCCGCCGCAACTGGCGCTGCGTGCCGACTCTGGGCTGCGTCCGACCCGCCACGACATCGAACTCGGCGGGCTGCTTGCGTTCGAGATCCGCAACCTGCTGAGCGCCGCCGAGGCCGACGCGGTGGTCGAAGCCAGCGAACGATTCGGCTATCGCGACGAAGCACCCGGCATCGCCACGCCGCCCGGCATGCGAATGAACAAGACCGCGCATTGGGTGGCCGACCTTGAACTGCTCGGCCCCATGTTCGGGCGCATGGGCGCGCTGCTGCCGGCCAGCATCGACGGCCTGACGCTGCACCCGCGCCTGTCTGAGCGAGTGAACATGTACCGCTACGACGACGGCGATGTCTTCAACCGTCACACCGATGGCGAATGGCCCGGCTTCTCGCTCGACGCCGAACGGCGCCGCATGCTGCAGTGGCCTGCGCATCTGCGCTCTTGCCTGACGATGCTGCTGTACCTGAACGGGCCCGACGACGGCGTGCAAGGCGGCGACACGCATCTGTACCGGCCCGACGGCAGCGGCCACGGCGTACGGCCGGCCAAGGGATCGGCACTGTTCTTCCGCCACGGCTTCGGGCCGCAATCGGTGCTGCATGTGGGCTGCGCGGTGCGCGGGCCGGTGCCCAAGTACGTTGCACGGATCAACGTGATGTACGCGGCAGCCACGCCATCTCCCGACTCGCGCCGCGCACCGGGGTCAGGCGTCGATTGAGTTGGGCCGGTGCGCGCAGCAAAGCTGTCAGCCAACTGATCGCCCGTCGGCAATGCCCATCTCAAGCAAAGCCACCGCCTGGCGCATCTCATGGGCCCCAGTGGCCCCGATGCAGCCGACCCAAAAGGTTTCCACTTGCGCCAGCTTGTCGGGTACAGGATGAAACCGCGTGCCTTGGCGGCTTCGTAGAAGCGGGAGAACTTGCCGTGGGCATGCGCCGGCGCGTGACAGGTCAAGGTGATCGGCGCCTTCGGCTTTGCCAGCATCGACGAAGCCATTGCCATCAGCATCGACGAGGCCATTGCCATCAACAACGGCACCGCCTACGGCTTGAGATCGGCGCTTTGCACGAACCGCGCCGACCACCGCGCGCTTTGTGAAAGAACTGCACGTGGGCACGGTGAACGTGCGCGAGGTGCCGGGTTAGCGCCTGGAATTGGCACGTTTTGGCGGCATCAAGGACTCAAGCCTGGGGTACAAGCAAGGTGTGCAGGAAGCGATGAAGAGCTACCCCAACCTCAAGACCTGTTCGGTGCCGTGGGCCTGATGCGCGCCCTTCGACAAGAGCGGCGGGCGCCCCAGTGATCCATCTGCTCAACCTGCTGGCCGCAATTGCCCTGCTGGTCTGGGGCACGCACATCGTGCGCACCGGCATGCTGCGTGTGTTTGGCGAAAACCTGCGCCACGTGCTGGCGCGCAGCGTCAGCAACCGCTTCACCGCCGCGCTTGCGGGCTTGGGCGTGACGGGCTTGGTGCAAAGCAGCACGGCCACTTGCCTCATCGTCGCGTCTTTTGTCGGCACCGGCCTCGTCGGCACGGCTGCGGGCCTGGCCGTGATGCTGGGCGCCGATGTCGGCACCGCGCTCATGGTGGCGGTGTTTTCTTTCGACCTGTCGTGGCTGTCGCCGCTGCTGATCTTCGTCGGCGTGGTGATGTTCATCTCGCGCCAGAACACGGGAGTGGGCCGCGTCGGGCGTGTGGCCATCGGCCTGGGGCTCATCACGCTGGCGCTGCAGCTGATCGTCGACGCCACCAAGCCGCTGACGGCATCACCCGAAGTGCGCGCCTTGCTGCTGGCGTTGCCGCAAGAGGTGATGCTGGACATCGTCGTCGGCGCGCTGCTGGCGGTGCTGAGCTATTCCAGCCTGGCCATCGTGCTGCTGACCGCCACGCTGGCCGCGCAAGGCCTGCTGCCGCTGGGCGTGGCGCTGGGCCTGGTGCTGGGTGCCAATGTGGGCAGCGGCGTGCTGGGCATGATCGTCACCGCCAAGGGCACGGCGGCGTTGCGGCGCCTGCCGCTGGGCAACTTCCTGTTCAAGGCGGCCGGCGCGCTGCTGGCCATTCCGCTGTTGAGCCTGGCGCTGGCGCAGATGCAGGCCTATGGCGTGGATGCGCAGCAGCAGGTGGTGCTGTTTCATGTCGGCTTCAACGGCCTGCTGGCGCTCGCCTTCATCGCCTTTGTCGGCCCGATGGCCAGGCTGGTCGAGCGGCTGCTGCCCAGGGCCGACAACGGCGTCGACAACCAGCGCCCGCGCCATCTGGACCCGGTGGCGCTGGCGACACCGTCGCTGGCCATCAGCTGCGCCGCGCGCGAAGCGCTGCACCAGGCCGACGTGGTGGAGACGATGTTGCGCGGCCTGGTGGTGGTGTTGCGCGACAACGATCTGGTGCTGGCAAAACGCCTGCGCGAGATGGACGACACGGTGGACGAGCTCTACTCGGCCATCAAGTTCTACCTGACGCAGATCTCGCGTGAAGCGCTGTCGGAACGCGAAGGCCGGCGCTGGACCGACATCGTGTCCTTCACCATCAACATGGAACAGATCGGTGACGCCATCGAACGCGCGCTGCAGGACATTGAAGACAAGAAGATCCGCAAGAACCGCCGCTTCTCCGACGCGGGCATGGCCGAAATCTGCCATCTGCACGAACGCCTGCTGACCAACCTGCGGCTGGGCATGAGCGTGTTCCTGGGCGGCAATGTGCGCGACGCGCAGAAGCTGCTGGAAGAAAAGGCGCGCTTCCGCGAACTGGAACTGGAATACGCCGCCAACCACATCGGCAGGCTGCAGAACAACACGACGCAGAGCATCGAGACCAGTTCACTGCATCTGGACTTGATCGGTGAGCTGAAGCGCATCAACTCGCACATCTGCTCCATCGCATACCCGATCCTGGAATCGGCTGGCGTGCTGGCGGCCACGCGCATCCGCACGTCGAGGCTGGCGGACCTGGATGAAAGTGTGCGCTAAGCGTTTGATGGCATGTTGAGCCTCAATGGCATCCACCTGCTCTTTGAACGGTGCGGCGCCGAGCAGTACAGCGGTGAGCCCATGACGCAGCTGGAACACACGCTCAAGACCGGGGCCATCTGTTGCATGAACTGGGCGCCACGCCCACGCTGCAGCGTGCAGTTTGCGGTGCGGCTGGGCACCAGGCTGCTGAAGGAAAGGTTCGGGCTGCAGCGCGCGTTGGCACGGGCGTGGTGGTGCTGGGGGTGATGCTGTTGCGCATGGGCTGAGGACACGCAGAATCGCCCCACTTGAAACCGCTGAAGAAGAAGGCTCCAGACATGCTTGATACGGCAGACACCGTGCTCGTTTCAGGGGGCAGCGGCTACATCGCCGGCTTCCTCATCCGCCAACTGGTGGCCGAGGGTTGGATGGTGCACAGCACCGTGCGCAGCCTGGCCAAAGAGGCGGCCGTGCGAGAACTGCTGGCGGTGGACGATAGCCGGCTGAAGTTCTTTGCGGCTGACCTGAGTGCGGACGCAGGCTGGGCCGAGGCTGTTGCCGGCTGCAGCCATGTCGCGCACGTTGCGTCACCGCTGCCCATGGGCGTGCCCAAGGACGCGAATGAGCTGATCGTGCCGGCGCGCGACGGCGCGCTGCGCGCCTTGCGCGCCGCCAAGGCGGCAGGCGTGAAGCGCTTCGTCATGACCTCGTCGGTGGCCGCCATCTCCTATGGCCGCGGCCGTGGTGTGCACCGCTTCACCGAAGCCGACTGGACCGACCTGTCCAAGCCCGGACTGTCGCCCTACATCCAGAGCAAGACCGTGGCCGAACGCGCCGCGCGCGACTGGGTGGCGAAGGAAGGCGGCGCCATCGAGTACTGCAGCATCAACCCGTCGGTGGTGCTGGGCCCCGTGTGGAGCCGCGACTATTCGGCGTCGCTCGTCATCGTGAAGAAGCTGCTCGACGGCAGCATGGGCGCCACGCCCGACATCGGCTTCGGCATCGTGGATGTGCGCGATGTCGCCGACCTGCACGTGCGCGCGCTGAAGGCGCCGACCATGGCGGGCGAACGATTCATCGCATCCGGCCGCTTCATGAAATTGCGCGAGATCGCCGACCTGCTGCGTGCCGAGCTGGGTTCGCAGGCACAGAAGGTCACCACGCGCAACGTCCCCGACTGGCTGGTGCGCATCGCCGCGCACTTCAACCCCTTGGCCAAGGCAGTGGTGGGCGAACTGGGCAATGTGCGCAACCAGGACGCGTCGCACGCCAAGGCCGTGCTGGGCTGGGAAACGCGGCCTGTCGAGCAGAGCATTCTGGACAGCGCGCGCAGCCTCGTCAGCCTCGGACTTGTGAAGGTCTGACTGGGGTTTTGAGCGCCCTCGTGGTGCTGCGTCATGAGCTGCCGCCCAGCAGGCGGGCGCGGCTTGCGCGCACCTGCGACACATCGGCAGTGCCCGCCTAAACTTCTGCGCATGAAACCAAAGCAGACAATTGCCCTCATCGGCGGCGGCAACATGGCCTCGGCATTGATCGGCGGCTTGTTGCGCGCAGGCCTGCCGGCCAACCAGATCGTGGTCGTCGAGCCCTTCGAGGCCCAGCGCCAAAAGTTGGCCCAAGGTTTCGGCGTGCAGGCGCAAGCGGTAGCCGATGCGCGCCTGGCTGCCGCCAGCATGGTGGTGTGGGCCGTCAAGCCGCAGCTCTTTGCAGAAGCGGCCGCGCCATGCGCACCGCACATCGGGCAGGCGTTGCAGCTCAGTGTGATGGCCGGCATCCGCAGCGACGCGATCGTAAAAGCCAGCGGCACTGAACGGGTCGTGCGTGCCATGCCCAACACACCGGCGCTCATCGGCCAGGGCATCGCAGGGCTGTATGCACGGCCGGCCGTGGACGCCGCATCGCGCGCCGATGTCGAAGCGCTGTTCGCCCCCACCGGCGCGTCGGTGTGGGTGGCGCAGGAAGACGATCTGGACGCCGTCACCGCGCTGTCGGGTTCCGGCCCGGCCTACGTCTTCTACTTCCTCGAAGCGATGATCCAGGCCGCCGCCGAGATGGGTCTGAGCGAAGCCCAGGGCCGCCTGCTGGCGCAGAGCACTTTCGCCGGCGCGGCAGCGCTGGCGATGCAGAGCCCACTGTCACCCGCCGCGCTGCGCGAGCAGGTCACGTCCAAGGGCGGCACCACGCATGCGGCCATCAGCTCACTCGATGCCAGCGGCGTGAAAGCAGCGTTCGTGAAGGCGTTGCACGCGGCGCGTGACAGGGCGGCGGAACTGGGGCGGGGCTGAGCGCCCCAGGCTTCAACGGTAGAAGGCTTCGACCCGGCCCTTGAGCTTGATCAGCAAGGGGTTGCCCTTGCGGTCCACCGACTTGCCGGCAGGCACCTTGACCCAGCCCTCGCTGATGCAGTATTCGGCGACGTCGAAACGTTCCTTGTCGTTGAGCCGGATGCCCACCTCATGCTCAAAGACCGCAGCGACGTGGTGCGGGCTGAGCGGGTCCGTGGACAGGTGGTCGGGGATGGGGATGGCGGGTGGGGTTTCGTTCATGGATGGGCGGTTGGGTCGGCTGGGCCAGGCACAGGCCGGATTGTCCGGCAAGCCGTCCGCAAAATGCCAGCCCCCGGGCAGGCCCGGCGCACCGCTCAACCCAGGCGCATGCCGCTGGCCCCGAACAAGCCAATCAGCCCGACAACGATGAGGTAGACCGCCACGATGTAGTTCAACAGCCGAGGCATGACCAGGATCAGGATGCCCGCCAGCAGCGAGAGGATGGGCGTGAGCCCAAGTTGAATGTTCATGGGGCAGTTCCAGGTGGCGCGCAGCCCGCGGCGCGATCAATCGGGCGCCGTCTTTGTAGTGCAACCCGGCGCACGGGGTCTGTGCGCTGTCGAACGTTTGCGCTTCCCAACTTCTCAGTGCGCTTTCAAGTCCTCAACCCAGCGCGCCATGCGTTTTCCAGTGCCGCCAATGGCACCGAACCTGTCCAGCACCGCATCATTGAAGTCGCGCAGGTCGAGGCGTGCAGCCAGTTCGCGTTCGGCGCGTGCGCGCAGCGCAGAAATCTGCAGCTGCCCGATCTTGTAGGTCAGCGCCTGGCGTTCAGCATCAGGCAGCGTGGCCGGCAAGCGCTTGAACGGTGCGTAGAACGGGCTGGTGGCAGCGCGGTCAGGCGGGCCAGGTACTGGCGGTAGAGCGCGGCGGTGGCAACGGGCATGGTCTGCGTGATGCTGTCGGCTGTTTGCACGCCGCCCTGGTGGCCGATGGGCTGCAGGTATTCCTTGAAGGGCTGGCGTTGCACGGTCAACTGCAGGTTCCACTCGAAGGTGTCGTGGTGCAACCGGTCGGCGGCAGACAGCCGCGCGCGGGGGATGTCACGCAAGCGCTGCAGCGCGACGCGGTCGGCGGCTTCGCGCCCGGCTATTGCCCGAAGGCTCATGTCGGTCCAGCGGTCGTTTTAGCGCGTGTCGCCCTGGTAGCTGTCGCTTTCGGGGCTGTCTTTCAGGCCGCGTTCCCATTCGCTGGCAAAGGGCGCGTGCAGCGATTGCGAACGTGCTTGCGAGAACGTGCTTGCGAGAACGTGCTTGCGAATGTGTTTGAGATTGAACCGTCATCGCCAAGCCGATCAGGAATACAAAGAGGACTTGCGGAATCACCTTCACGCTGCCGGGCCTTGCTTCAGTTGCGCAGTGCCAGGTCCGCCGCCACGCCTGCAAACACCGTGAAGCCCAGCCAATGGTTCAGCCTGAAGGCCTTGAAGCAGCCGTCGCGCTGCCGGCCGCGGATGAGCGTGAAGTGCCACAGCGCCTGCGCCGCGGCCGTCGCCACGCCCAGCAGGAACAGACCACCCAGCCCGAGCGCGCGCCCCAGCAGCGCCCATGCCACCAGGTGCACGGCGTAGAACAGCATCACGGCAGCGACATCAAAGCGGCCCAGCGTGATGGCCGATGTTTTCATGCCGATGAGCAGGTCGTCGTCGCGGTCGACCATGGCGTATTCGGTGTCGTAGGCCAGCACCCAGAACAGGTTGGCCAGCAGCAGCAGCCACGCCTGCAGCGGCACGGCGGCCTGGATCGCGCCCAGGCTCCATTCGGTGCCACCCTGCGCCGCCGCAAAAGCCATCGGAATGCCGAAGCTGAAAGCCACGCCCAGCACCACTTGCGGCATGCTGAGCACGCGTTTGGCATAGGGGTAGAGCAGGGTCACGGCCAACGCGGCAAAGCTCAGCAGGATGGCCGGCGCGCTGGTCGTCAGCACCAGACCGAAGGCTGCCAGCGCCAGCACGGCGCCCAGCAACAGCGCCGCGCGCACCGACACCGCACCGCGTGTCACCGGCCGCTGTCCCCACGCTGCATTTTTTGCAACCAAAGATGAATTTAAACGTGGCATACCAGGCCGCATTATTGGCGTTAGTATTGATGCACAAAATAACCGTGCCTTACGCATGGCTTTGCAAACAAGAGAGCAGCATATTAAAAGAGAAAAAGCAACCAGTAATATTTGCACAGCACAGGCTTTGCTGGCTAATATGGCCGCCATGTATGCGGTGTATCACGGGCCACAAGGCTTAAAACAAATTGCACAACGCATTCATATTTTAACTGCAGCTATTGCTACAGGTTTAAAAAGTATTGGCATAAAAGTTTTAGCAAATAATTTTTTTGATACGATTGCTTTTGAAGTTGCAGATTCAAATGCTTTTAAAAAAGTGGCGCAAAATAACAACGCCAATTTTCATTATCATACCAACGGTACGGTAAGTTTATCTATTGATGAAGTGGCAAGTAATTATATTGGTGAGACAGAAAAAA
>JAYSYB010000551.1:0-3129 GCA_043716775.1 Rubrivivax sp. | reverse complement strand
AACGCCGGCGCGTACGTCGGGTTCTCGCAGCTGAGCGGGCTTGCACTCTGGCGCGCCGCGCTGGGTGCCAGTGAAATGCTTGTCGGCGGCAGCCGCTACCGCAGTGCCTTGCAGATCAACGCAGACGCCTCGCTGTCACCCAGTGCCGACTCTTCGCTGGTGGCCTCGGTGCAGCACAGCAGCTGGCGCCACAACGCGATCGAAAAAGACCGCAACGCCCGCGTCACCGCGCTGGGCCTGACCTACACCTACAACTTCAGCAATCTTGCGTGGGCACCAGCGGCTGGCGCCAGGCTCAACTACAGCCAGGAAGACAACCAGCGCAGCCGCAACGACTTCAGCAAGAAAGGGCCAGCGCTGCGCATCTTTGCCGGCGTCACGCCGCTGGAGCGCTTGCGCGTGTCGGCGGGGCTGACGGCATCGGCTCTGAAGTACGGCGGTGCCGACACCGTCTACCTGGTGGCTGGCGACCCCAATGCCGTGCGCCAAGACAACACGGTCGGCGCCGACGTGCTGGTGAACTACGCCATCGACGCCAACTGGTCGGTGCGAACCGAAGCGCAATGGACGATCACACGCTCCAACCAGGACCTCTACGACAGCAGCCGCAAGTCGCTGGGCGTGAAGCTGCGCTACCAGTACTGAATGTTCAGGAAAAATCATGCATCTTTCCAGTTATCCAAGAAGACGTTCTCTCACCTTCGTTGTTAGCGCCTGGCTGCTGACGTTGAGTACCAGCATGGCCCAGGCCCAGATGCAGAGTGCGGGTGGCCGCGTCTTGCACCTGCAAGGCGACGTGCGCATAGACGGCGCAGCCGCGCGCCCCGGGCAGGCCATTGCAGGCGGCAGCGTCAGCACCGGCCTTGAAAGCCGCGTGCAGCTTCGCCTGGCCGACGGCACGCTGATCGCCCTGCCCCCGGCCAGCGAGATCACGCTGTCGCCGTCCCCTGCCCGGCGTGTGTCGCTCGCCCGCGGCGGCCTGCGCCTGAACGCGACAGCCGACATGCCCTGGCAGGTGGACCTGCCCAGCCGCAGCATACGCACCAGTGGCTTCCTGAAGCTGCAGGAATGTGCCGCCGGCTGCACCTTCGCGCCTGGCTTCTACGGCCGCATCAGCGGTGGCGAAGCGGTGCTGGAATATCAAGGCAGCCGGTCGGTGCTGCGCAACCGCAGCTTCCGCTTTGCTGACGCCACCACCCGCCCCATCGTCCTGACCAGCCAGCCCGCCCTGCTGGACGACACCCAGAATATGGCCGACGCCACGCTGGCGCGCGGCGAGGTGGCCACACTGCTGAAGACCGGCATGGAAGCTTTCCGCGACGGCAACGACGCAGCCGCCGTGCAGGCGCTGGAAGCCGTGCGCCGCATCGCGCCGGGTGAGACGCTGGTGACGTATTACCTCGGCCTCATCGCGCTGAAGCGGGAGGACAACGCCGGTGCCCTGGCGCTGCTGCAGCAGTACACGCGCGAAGACCCGGAAGGCGCTGCGGCCCGCGACGTTCCGAAGACGCTGACGCTGCTGTCGTCCACCCAGCTGCAGCAGGAAATGGCCAGCGCCGTGGCCCGCGAAAAGGAAGTGGTGGCCAGCCCGCCGGAGCCCGGCAGCATTGCCGTGCAGGCCTTCGTCAACCAGGGCAACGAAAGCTACCGCGCCATGGCCAAGGGCTTGGCCGCAATGATCATTGCCGACCTGTCCAAGGTGCCAGGCCTGAAGGTGCTTGAACGCGAAAAAGTGCAGTTGCTGGTCAACGAAGCCAAGCTCGGCGACAGCGGCCTGGCAGACAAGGCTTCTGCGGTGCGGTCGGGCCGCTTGATGCGAGCCGAAAAAGTGGTGGTTGGCAACTTCGAGGTGCAGTGATGAAGAACATCCTCAAGACGGGCTTGGTTGCCGTGCTCGGCGCCCTGCTGGCTGCACACGCGGCAAGCGCACTGGCGCAAGCCTTCGCGCTGGAAGGCGCCGTCATCGACAGCCGCAGCGGCGCGAGCCTGGGCGTGGTGTCTGAACGCGGTGACCTGAGCGCGCTTTTCCGCGCGCAGAAGTCCATGACCTTCGGCATCCTGCGTTCCGCCGGTATTTCCCTGGAACAACTGAGCCCCGAGGTGCGCTCGCGCATCGAACGCTTCCAGACCACCAACGTCGAAGCCTTCCGCGCCTTCTCGCAGGGTCTGGACCTGAAAGACCAGGGCAAGTTTGCCGAAGCGCGTGAATCCTTCAGGCGCGCCGCCGAACTCGACCCCGGCTTTGCGCTGGCCAGCGACCAGCAGCAGTCCATGCCCGACGTCAACGTCTCGTCCAGCCTGCAGATGCGCGCCGTCATGCAGAGCGCTGCGGCGGCTGCCGTGGACAAGGGCAAAGCCACTTTTGTGGTTGACCTGGCGCGGGCGCTGGCGGCATTGCAGGCGGGCCAGACGGTGGTCACCGTGCCCGCGGCTGCCGACCCGAGCCAGCGCAGTGCCAGCAACGAATACTCCAGCAATCTTGCCGGCTCGACCAACCGCGTGCTTGGAAGCACCGTGGTGGCACTGGCGTACAGCCTGGGCAACGACACCGCGTCACCGGTCGGCGTGATCAGCCCCAACGAATGGCGGGCCGACGGCGTGCGGGCCACCGCCGGTATGCTGAACGAGGTGCGCGCGGCCAACAACGAACCGGTGGCCAACCGGGGCACCGCCAACGTCGTCAACGCGGGCAGCACCACTCTGTCCGACGGCACCTTGGCCTACTGGGGCCGCTGGGCGGCAACGCCCGCCAGCGGCACCAGCGTCAACGTGTCGGGCCTATTGCGCACCGCGCCTTCGCTGGGCGCCGTGGACTATGTCTTCGCCGAAGCACCGCGGGCCATGCCCAGTGCCGGCACGGCATCGTTCACACCCGTGGGCGGCGGGCTGAGCCAGGTTCAGGGTGCGATTGCGGTGGACTTCGCCAGCCGCAACGTGTCATTGCAAAACCTGGGTTTCCGCATCGACAGCTTCACCTTCAGCGGCCTGAACGGCGGCGCGCAGTTCAACAACGCAGTGGGTTCAGGCGCTTTCTCGGGCAACTACACATCGGGCAACTGCGCGGGTTGCGCCGGCTTCACGGCTTCATCCAGCGTCTTCTCGGGCAACTTCATTGGCGCCGGCGCCAGC
>JAYSYB010000056.1:0-2426 GCA_043716775.1 Rubrivivax sp. | reverse complement strand
GACGCGGCTGGCGCGCCAGCTGGGGTAGATCGTGGCCACAAAGGCCAGCACCAGCGAGATCATCACCACCGGCACGATGTCGCTGGCCAGCGGCTGGCTTGGCATGCGGCTGATGACGTAGATGCTGCCGGGCAGAAAGGCGACGCCAAACGCGCGTTCAATCGCCGGCACAAGGACATCGACGTTGAAGGCCACCAGCAACCCGAGCGCACAGCCCGCCAGCGTGCCGATGATGCCGGCCGCCGCACCCTGCACCATGAAGATGCCCATGATCGACCGTGGGCTCGCACCCAGCGTGCGCAGGATGGCGATGTCGGCGCGTTTGTCGGTCACCGTCATCACAAGCGTGCTGACGAGGTTGAAAGCCGCCACCGCCACGATCAGCGTCAGGATGATGAACATCAGCCGCTTTTCGATCTGCACGGCGTCGAACCAGTTGCGGTTGGTGCGCGTCCAGTCGCGCACCAGCACGTCGGCGCCCAGGCTCATCTGCAAGTCCTGCCCCACGGTGCGCGCACCGTAAACATCGTCCAGCCGCAGCTGCACGCCCATCGGGCCCTCCACGCGGAAGAGGCGCGCCGCGTCGTCGATGTGGATCAGCGCAAGGCCGCTGTCGTATTCGTAGTGGCCGGCTTCAAACACGCCCACCAGCGTGAACTGCTTCAAACGCGGCACGACGCCGGCCGGCGTGACCTGGCCGCCGGGCGCCACGATGGTGACCTTGTCGCCGATGCGCGCGCCCACCAGCCGCGCGAGCTCGATGCCCAGCACGATGTTCCATTCGCCGGACTTCAACTGCGCCAGCAGCGGGGCCTGTGTACGCGCCAGCTCCGTGACCTTGCCTTCTTCTGCAGGGTCCAGGCCGCGCACGATGGCGCCGCGCAGTTCGTCCCCGCGCCCCACCAGCGCCTGCGCGACCACGAAAGGCGCTGCGCCAATGACGTGTGGGTTCCGCTGCGCCGCAGTCGCCGTAGCGCGCCAGTCGGGCAATGCGCCGCCCGTGGTTTCACGCACTTCGACGTGCGCAATGACGCTGAGCATGCGGTCGCGCACTTCTTTCTGGAAGCCGTTCATCACGCTCAGCACGATGATCAGCGCAGCGACGCCCAGCGCAATGCCCAGCATCGACACACCGCTGATGAAAGAGATGAAGCCGTTGCGCCGGCCGCTGCGTCCGGCGCGGGTGTAGCGCCAGCCAATTTGCCATTCAAAAGGGAGATTCATGCGTCGGCGCAGGTCATGGACCGGCGATGCTAATGGAGCGGCTGCGGCGGCGCTGTAGGACGGCCTCAGGACGCGCCCGGGATAATCGGGCCATGCACCTGCTGATCCCGTTTGCCGCCCCGCTGTCCGATGCCGGGCGAGAAGCGGCGCGCGGTTTGTCGCTGCCGAGACTGGCTGCGCTGCTTGCGCTGCTGCTGCCGCAGGGCCGGGACGACGGTGACGAGTGGTCGCTGTCGCCGCCGCATGAACGTGCGCTGGCCTGCGCGCAAGGCTGGGCCGGCGCCGACGGGGCACTGCCCTGGGCGGCGCGCGCCGCTGCAGCGGACGGGGTGGCCGTGGGTCATCAAGCCTGGGGCCTGCTGAGCCCCGCGCATTGGCACCTGGGCACCGACCAGGTGAGCCTGCTCGACCCTGCAGGCCTGATGCTGGACGACACGGCCTCACGTGCCTTCTTCAGCGCGGTGGCCGACCTGTTCGTGGGCGAGGGCTACACGCTGGCCTACGGCGCGCCGTTACGGTGGTACGCCGCGCACGACAGTCTGGCCGCGCTGCCGACGGCGTCGTTGGACCGAGCCATCGGCCGCAACGTCGACCGCTGGCTGGGCAAGGACCCCGCCGCGCGTCGCATCCGCCGCCTGCAAAGCGAAGTGCAGATGATGCTGTACACGCACCCGCTGAACGACGAGCGCATCGCGAGCGGTCTGCTGCCGGTCAACAGCTTCTGGCTCAGCGGTTGTGGCATGGCGCAGTCTGTGGCGCACAACGATATGCAGCTGGATGACCGCCTGCGCGCACCTGCGTTGGCGGATGACTGGGCCGGGTGGTTCAAGGCTTGGGAAACCTTGGATGCAGGGCCGTTGGCTGCGCTGTTGGGTGCCGCCAAACAGGCCGCCAGGACTGACGAACCATTTCGCATCACGCTGTGCGGTGAACGCGCCAGCGCCACCTTCGCAAGCGGTCCGCGCAGCCTTCTGCGTTCGCTCAAATCACGCTTTGCCGCGCCCGCATGGCTGCCGCTTCTGGAGAGCTTGTGATCCTGCACACCCGCGACGTTCCCCCGCGCATCAGCTTCGCGCTGGAACAAAGTGGCGTGCACCCGCTGCTGGCGCGCTTGCTGGCCGCGCGCGGTGTGAAAAGCGCCGACCAGCTGGACGACAGCCTGGTCCGCCTGCTGCCACCGTCCACGCTGAAGGGCGCTGCAG
>JAYSYB010000550.1:0-3136 GCA_043716775.1 Rubrivivax sp. | reverse complement strand
CCACGTCGCGAAAGATCTCGCACGACAAGGCACCCTGGCGCAGCCGGCTGCTGCGGGTTTCGCGCATCACGGCCTGGAATTCTTCGGCCCGGCCCGGGTCGATGAAGTACTCGATGGTGGTCAGCACCGGGCCCTCGTGGCCTTCAATGCCCGCGGGCATGTCGGGCGCCTTCCAGGCTTGTGAGGGCGTCAGGTCTTCGGGCTCCATCTGCCCACGGTGGCTGAAGCGGCACACCGCGCTCAACAACACCGCCCCACCGATGGCAGCAATCACGATGCTCGTGCGCACGTCGGTGAACGTGGCCACCTGGCCCCACACCGCCGCGCCAATGCCGCAACCGCCCATCAGCGCCATCTGGTAGATCGACATGCCGCGCGCACGCACCCAGTCGGGCATGGCCAGCTGAGCGCTGATGGTGAGCGAATTGGCCACCGATATCCACGCCATGCCGATCACCACCATGGCCGGCAACGCGACCCAGATTTCGGCCACGCCGACGATCAGACATGACAGCGCGGCGTGGATCAGCGTGCCGCCGCTGACGAACTGGTCGCGGTTGCAACGCTGGCGCAGCTTGGGGAAATACAGCGCCGCCACGATAGCGCCGGCACCCACGCAGGACATCATTACCGTGAAGGTGCCTGCACCGCCGCCGTGCAGGCTGCGCGCCACCAGCGGCAGCAGCGCGACGAGCGCGGTGCTCTGCAGAAAGAACAGAAAGATGCGCAGCAAGATCACCTTCAGCCGTGGCGACTGCAGGGTGAAGTTCAGGCCCACGCGCATGGCGCCCACAAAGCGTTCACCCGGCAGCGCGCTGCTGCGCGGCGTGCTCTTCCAGCGCAGGATGAGGGTGAAGGCCGCTGCCGCCAGCACGGTATTCAGCACAAACACCACCGCCGGGCTGAACGCCGCCAGCAGCGCGCCAGCCAGCACCGGGCCGATGACGCGCGACAGGTTCATCGCGATGCCGTTGAGCGCCAGCGCGGCGGGCATGTCGGCGCGGCTGACGATCTGCGGCACGATGGCTGCAAACACCGGCCAACGCATCGCCAGGCCGATGCCGTTGCTGAAGGTCAGCAGCAGCAGCATGTTGGCGGTCAACAGGCCCGACAGGCTCAGGCCCGCCAGCACCAGGGCGTTGACGCTGACCCACAGCTGCGTGGCCGCAAAGTAGCGCCGCCGGTCCAGGATGTCCGCCAGCGCACCGCTGGGCAGCCCCAGCAGAAACACCGGCAGCGTGGACGCCGTCTGCACCAGCGCCACCATCACCGGGCTGGTGGTCAGCGACGTCATCAGCCAGGCGGCCGCGACGTCGTTCATCCACATCGTCATGTTGGCCGCCAACCAGGCCAGCCACAGGCCTCGGAAGACGGGTTGCTTCAGCGGGGCGAGCGCGGCGGGGGTGGGCATCGGGCAGAGGCTAATGCAAAAGCGACAAGGGCCCCGTGGGGCCCCTGTCGTTGATCAAGCAGGCGCCGCAGAACGCGGCAGCGCCGGGCCAGTGGCGTCGCCACCTGGAAGGGGGCAGCGCCGGAGGCACTTCGGGGTTGGCCCTATTCCTCTTGGAATGCAACCTCGCGCTTTTTCTTGATGGTCGGCAGCATCACCACCACGATCATCAGCGTGGCTGCAATCAGCAAACCGGCCGACAAGGGACGTGTCATGAAAGTGGTCCAATCGCCGCGCGACAGCAACAGCGCGCGGCGCAAGTTCTCTTCCATCATCGGCCCCAGGATGAAGCCCAGCAGCAGCGGCGCGGGTTCGCACCCCAGCTTGTAGAAGGTGTAGCCCACCACCGCAAAGCCGGCGCCCATGTACACATCGAAAGCATTGTTGTTCAACGTGTACAGGCCGATCGAACAGAACACCATGATGGCCGGGAACAAGAAGCGGTAAGGCACCGTGAGCAGCTTGATCCAGATGCCGATGAGCGGCAGGTTCAGGATGATGAGCATCGCGTTGCCAACCCACATGCTGGCGATCAGGCCCCAGAACAGTTCGGGGTTGCTGGTCATGACCTGCGGGCCGGGCTGGATGCCCTTGATCGTCATGGCACCCACCATCAGCGCCATCACCGCGTTGGGCGGAATGCCCAGCGTCAGCATCGGGATGAAGGAGGTCTGTGCACCGGCGTTGTTGGCGCTTTCAGGGCCTGCGACCCCGCGGATGTTGCCCTTGCCAAAGGGCACTTCACCCGGCTTCATCTTCATCTTCTTTTCCACCGTGTAGGCGGCAAAGGATGCCAGCAGCGCACCGCCACCCGGCAACACGCCCAGGATGGAGCCCAGCGCCGTGCCGCGCAGCACGGCCGGGAA
The DNA here is from genome assembly GCA_043716775.1 of Rubrivivax sp. Lineage (GTDB taxonomy): Bacteria > Pseudomonadota > Gammaproteobacteria > Burkholderiales > Burkholderiaceae_C > Rubrivivax. The sequence goes on along the minus strand of JAYSYB010000550.1, from coordinate 820 downwards.
GGCCTGCTTGAAGTCAGCCACGGTGGGCCACAAGCCCTTCACGTCTTTGGTGAAGACCTCGCGGTGCTCGGCCGGCCGGCCCAGGTTGCTGATGATTTCGCCAAAGCCGAACACACCCATGGCGATGGCGACGAAGCCGATGCCGTCGGTCAGTTCAGGAATGTCGAAGCTGTAGCGCGGCACGCCAGAGATAACGTCGGTGTTGATCTGCCCCAGCAAGAGGCCGAGCAGGATCATCGCGATGGCTTTGAGCAGCGAACCCGAGGCCAGCACCACCGCGCCGATGAGGCCCAGCGTCATCAGGCTGAAGTACTCGGCGGGGCCGAACTTGAAGGCCAGTTCGGTCAGCGGCGGCGCAAAGGCGGCGATGATGATCGTGCCCACGCAGCCGGCGAAGAAAGAGCCCAGTCCTGCCGCCGCGAGTGCCGCGCCTGCCCTGCCCTTGCGCGCCATCTGGTAGCCGTCAATCGCGGTCACCACCGAACTGCTTTCACCCGGCACGTTGATCAGGATGGCCGTTGTGCTGCCGCCGTACTGTGCGCCGTAGTAGATGCCGGCCAGCATGATGAGCGCCGGTGTGGCGTCGAGTGCGTAAATGCTGGGCAGCAGCATGGCGATGGTGGCCACCGGGCCCAGGCCGGGCAGCACGCCGATGAGCGTGCCGAGCATCGCGCCACCGAAGGCGTAAGCCATGTTCTGCAGCGTGAAAGCCACGCCGAAACCGAGCATGAGGTTGTTGATCAGGTCCATGCGATGCCCCTCAGCTGACCAGGAAAGAAGGCCACAGCGGAAGCGTCAGCTTCAGGCCCCAGATGAAAAT
>JAYSYB010000549.1:0-3164 GCA_043716775.1 Rubrivivax sp. | reverse complement strand
TTGGCGCGGCCCACCATGTCGGTGAAACCGGGGCGCTTGCCCAGGGCATCGCCTTCGGTGGACTGCTTGTACAACGAGTAGATCTTCAGCAGCGTCATGTTGTCCGGCTTGTCGGGCAACTGCTTGCTGGCGGCAACGGCGGCGTCGAAACTGGCTTTGAGCGTGGCCATGGCTGTGCTTCCTTGTCGAGGTGCATGCGTGGGTGAAAGTCTGGCTTGACGGGCTGATTGTTACCTAGCATCGTGGCTTCTCCCCGCCTCTTCAACGCCCCAGGAGAAACCCGATGGAAGACGTCGCGCACGCACTGCGTGCCGAACGCATGTCACGCGTGGACACCGCGTGGCTGCGTATGGACAACGATGTCAACCTGATGATGATTGTCGGCGTCTGGCTGCTTACCCCGGCCATCACCATCGGCGCGCTGCGCGAACGGGTGCAGGACAAGTTGCTGAAGTACGACCGCTTCCGCCAGAAGGCCGTGGCCGACGCGATGGGCGCGCAGTGGCTGCCGGATGACGACTTCGACATGGCGCACCACGTGCTGCCCGCCACGCTCACGCGCCAGGCCGGTGAGAGCGAACGCCATGCGTTGCAACGCCTGTGCGGCGCGCTGGCCACGACTGCGCTCGACCCCACGCGCCCGCTGTGGCAGTTTCAACTGGTGGAGGACTACGAAGGCGGCAGTGCGCTGATCGCCCGCGTGCACCACTGCATTGGCGACGGCATTGCGCTGATCAGCGTGATGATGAGCATCACCGACGGCGGCGCCGACCCGCCCAAACGACGCCGCAAGATCAAGGCCGAAGAAACCGAAGGCGCTGAAGAGGGCGATTGGCTCAGCGACGCCGTGCTCAAGCCGCTGACCGACCTGACGGTCAAAGCGATCGGCATGTACGGCAGTGGCGTGGGCAAGAGCATGGAGATGCTGTCGAACCCTTCGCAACTGCTGGGCGGCATGGACATGGCACGCACCGGTTTGAAGGTGGTAAGCGATGTCGCCGCGCTGGCCGTGATGTCCGACGATTCACCCACGCTGCTCAAGGGCAAGCCCAGCGGCAAGAAGGTGGTGGCCTGGAGCGAACCGATGTCGCTGGATGTCGTCAAGACCATCGGCAAGGGCCTGGGTTGCACAGTGAATGACGTGCTGCTGTCGTGTGTGGCCGGTGCCGTCGGCAGTTACTTGCACGCGCAGGGCCAAGACCCTGCAGGCAAGGAAATCCGCGCGATGGTGCCCGTGAATTTGCGGCCGATCGAGAAAGCGTGGCAGCTGGGCAACCGCTTCGGCCTGGCGCCGCTGGTGCTGCCGATTGGCATCAGCAACCCCGTCGAACGGGTCTATGCCGTGCACCGCCGCATGGATGACTTGAAAGGCAGCTATCAGCCGCTCTTGGCATTTGCCGTCTTGTCGGTCAGCGGCCTCTTCATCAAGCCGGTGCAGGACGCCGTGCTGGGCATGTTTGCCAAGAAGGCCACGGCGGTGATGACCAATGTCCCCGGGCCTGCTGTGCCGCTGAAGTTTTGCGGTTCCACATTGCGCCAGAACATGTTTTGGGTGCCGGCGTCCGGCGACATCGGCGTCGGCGTGTCGATCCTGAGCTATGGCGGCGGCGTTCAGTTCGGCCTGATCACCGACCAGCAGCTGTGCCCCGAGCCGCAGGACATCATCGACCGCTTCGAGCCCGAATTCGACAAACTCGCGTGGCTGACGATGATGCTGCCCTGGGCCGGGCAGGACGCTGCCTGAGCCGGAACTGAACCTGAACTGAAATCGACCCCAACACCTGCAAGGAGCAACGCACATGGCCATCAGCGTGGACATTGACCTCGGCTACGAATTCACCGTCAAGGCGGGCTTCAAGGACGTCTTCGACATCGTCTCCGACGTGCCCACCTCGGTGAGCTTCTTCCCCAAGGTCGATCAACTGGTGGACCTGGGCGGTGGCATCTACCGCTGGGAGATGGAAAAGGTCGGCACCGCGCAGGTCAACATCCAGACCGTCTACGCCAGCAAATACGTGTCCGACCGCAAGAAGGGTACCGTGACCTGGACGCCGGTGAAGGGCGAGGGCAACGCACTCGTCGGCGGCAGCTGGAAAGTGACCGAGGCCAAGAAGGGCACGGCGCTGCAGTTCAAGGTCACGGGCACTGTGGAAGTGCCATTGCCGGGCTTGATGAAGATGGTGGTGGTGCCCGTGGTGAGGGGTGAATTCGAGAAGCTGGTTGAGAAGTACATCGACAACCTGATCAAGAAGTTCGGCGGCGAGGTGCCGTGACCTTGGCTGCCGTGCCGCAGCCCGGGCGAGGCTTGCTGCGTTGGTTTCCACGCCGGGTGCCCGGACCCGGAGTCGTCTGCAACAACATACGCGGCCCGCGCCGCAGGAGATACCCATGAGCCTGTTCCACCGTTGGATGCCTGCGTTCGCATGTGCGCGCCGCAGCTGGATCAAGTCGGCCCTGCTGCTGACCCTCGCCGCCACCGCGGTACTGCCCACACTGTCGGCTGCGGACGACCGTGACAATGCGCACTGGGTCGGCACCTGGACCGCCAGCCCACAGTACATCGAAGCACCCTTCGCGGCGCCGAACCCCGCCGCCTTCAATGGCCAGACGGTGCGGCAGATCATCCGCACCAGTGTGGGCGGCTCCAAGGTCCGCATCCGCCTGAGCAACGAATTCGGCACCACGCCGCTGACCGTGGGCGCCGTGACCGTGGCGCGCCACGCAGCCGGCGCTGCCGTGGTGGCGGGGTCGAGTCGCACGCTCACATTTTCCGGGCGCACCGCATTCACGATTCCACCGGGTTCGCCTGCCCTCAGCGACCCGATCGACTTTGACGTGCCGGCGCTGGGCCAACTTGCCATCAGCCTCTACCTGCCGCAGAACACCACGGCCAGCACGGTGCATGCGCTCGGCCTGAGCACAAGCTACGTCTCCCCCGTGGGCGACTACTCGGGCGCGGTGGTCATGCCCACGGCGGTCACGGTGCCGTCGTGGTATTTCCTCAGTGGCGTCAGCACGAGCGGCACCAGCGGCGCTGGCCACGGCGCCCACCGACGTGCTGCGGCGATCGTGGCGCTCGGCGACTCCATCACCGATGGTTTTGCTTCCACCCCCGACACCAACCGCCGTTGGCCCGACCTGCTGGCGGCACGCCTTCAAGCGCG
>JAYSYB010000548.1:0-3166 GCA_043716775.1 Rubrivivax sp. | reverse complement strand
GCGAGCGCCAGATCTACGACTACATGACGGCCCGCTACGGCGACTTCGTGCTCTACCGCCCGCCGGTGAAGAACACCACGCTGCTGCTCTGGTACGGGCCGCCCGTGATGCTGTTGGGCGGCCTGATCGCCCTGTGGCTGGTGCTGCGCCGCCGCAGCCGGCTGGGCGAGGACCGGTTCGAGCCCGAAGAGACTTAAGTGACGCCAACCCAGAGTCACCGGCGCCCGCCCCAGGTGCAACGGCCACCCCTGCCACCCCCGCCACCCCCGACTTTCCCTGCCCGTCGCCCATGACCGACCCCATCACCACCCTGCGAAACCAGCTGCTGCAGCTGCAACAGGCGCACGCGTCCGGCGCGCTGAACGCTGTGTCCTTTGAGGCCCGCAAGGTCGTGCTCGAACGCCAACTGCTCGACGCGGTGATGGCGGATTCGGCGCAGGCGGTCCTGCCCGCCGACGCGCCGGCCGCCGCGCCAACTGCGGCGCCCCGGGCGAGCGCGGGCCTGTGGGCCGGCGTCGGTGCGCTGGTGCTCGGCGTGGCGAGTCTGGGCTATGCCTTCACCGGCGCACCCCGTGTGATCGGCAAGACGTCCGAGGCTGTTGTTGCGGGGCGGGGCGGGGCCGGCCCGGGTGCCGCCGACGCTGCCGCAAGTACCGAAGCGGCACCGACGCAGGAGCAGGTGGAAGCGATGGTCGCCAAGCTCGCCACGCGCATGCAGGAAAAGCCCGACGACCCCGAGGGCTGGAACATGCTCGGCCGCTCGTACATGAATCTCGGCCGGCTTGATGAAGCGCTGGCCGCCTACCAACGGGCGCTGAAGCTCAAGTCCGACGACGCCACCACACTCACCGACTATGCCGACGCACTGGCGGTGAAAAACGGCCGCACGCTCGACGGTGAACCGACCAAGCTGCTCGAACGCGCGCTCAAGCTGGAACCCGACAACCTGAAGGCGCTGGCGCTGGCTGGCACGGCGGCTTTCAACCGCAGTGACTTCGCCACGGCCGTCAAACACTGGGAGCGCGTGGCGCAGATCGGGCCTGCGGGTGGCCAACTGGTGGAGCTGGCGCGCAGCGGCGTGGCGGAAGCGCGTGAACGCGGCAAGCTGCCGACAGCCGCAGCGGCCGCTGCAGCTCAACCGGCGCCTGCGGCGGCCAGCGCCGCCACGCCGGCTGCTGCGGGCCCGGCCCCCGGCATCACCGGCACCGTGCGCCTGGCCGCCGCGCTGCAAAACCAGGCCGCGCCCGAAGACACCGTCTTCATCTTTGCGCGCCCGGCCGAAGGCGCGCGCATGCCGCTGGCCATCGTGCGCAAGCAGGTGAAAGACCTGCCCTTCCAGTTCAAGCTTGATGACAGCCAGGCCATGTCACCGGCCGCGCGGCTGTCAGGCGTCAAGCAAGTGATCGTCGGCGCGCGCATCAGCAAATCGGGCCAGGCGATGCCGCAACCGGGTGACCTGGAAGGCCTGTCGGCGCCAGTGGCGGCGGATGCTGCCGGCGTGGTGGTGGAGATCAAGACGAAGCTGCCGTAACGCCGCTTTGGCGCAGCCCTGATCCGCCAGATTCAGGCCGCGAACACCTTGCCCGGGTTCATGATGTTCTTCGGGTCCAGCGCGCGCTTGATGCTGCGCATCATGTCCACCGCGCCGGCGCCGGCTTCTTCCAGCAGGTAGCCCATCTTGTGCAGGCCGATGCCGTGCTCACCGGTGCAGGTGCCACCCAGCCGCAAGGCACGTTGCACCATTTGCACGTTCAACTGCTCGACGGCCGCGACCTCGGCGGCATCGTTCGGGTCCATCAGGTAGCTCAAGTGGAAGTTGCCGTCACCCACGTGGCCGACGATCCAGTACGGGATGCCCGACGCTTCGGCTTCATCCACGCTGTCGTTGATGCTCTCGGCCAGGCGCGAGATGGGCACGCAGGTGTCGCTGCTCTGGCAGCGGCAGCCGGGGCGTGTCTGCAGCGCGGCGTAGTAACTCTGGTGGCGCGCCGCCCACAGCTTCGTTCGTTCCTCGGGTGTTCTCGCCCACTGGAAGGCTTCGCCGCCGTGTTCTGCGGCCAGGGCCTGCACGGTCTCGGTCTGTTCTTTCACGCTGGCTTCGCTGCCGTGGAATTCCATCAGCAACATCGGCGCTTCGCGCAGGCCTAACTTTGAATGTTGGTTGACAGCGCGGATCGCATTGGCGTCCAGCAACTCACACCGCGCAATCGGCACGCCCATCTGGATCAACTGGATGGTGGTCTGCACGGCGGCGTCGATGCTCGGGAAGTGACAGATCGCGGCACTCACCGCTTCGGGCAAGGGAAAAAGTTTGAGCGTGATCTCCGTCATCACCCCGAGCGTGCCTTCGCTGCCCACCAGCAGCCGCGTCAGGTCGTAGCCGGCGCTGCTTTTCTTGGCGCGTGTGCCGGTGTGGATGAGTTCGCCCTGCGCCGTGACGACGGTCAGGCCGAGCACGTTCTCGCGCATCGTCCCGTAGCGCACCGCGTTCGTGCCGCTGGCGCGTGTGGCCGCCATGCCGCCGAGTGACGCATTCGCGCCCGGGTCGATGGGGAAGAAGAGGCCGGTGTCCTTGATATCGCGGTTGAGCTGCTCCCGGGTCACGCCGGCCTGCACGGTGACGGTCAGGTCTTCGGCGTTGATGGCCAGGATCTTCGTCATGCGCGACAGGTCGACGCTGACACCGCCTTGCACTGCCAGCAGGTGGCCTTCGAGTGAGCTGCCGACGCCGAAGGGAATCACCGGCACGGCATGTTCGTGGGCCAGTTTGACGATAAAGATCACATCGTCGTTGCTCTCGCAGAACAGCACCGCCTCGGGCGGCGCGGCGTCGTAGAAGCTCTCGCCGCGGCCGTGCTGGTCGCGCACGGCTGCGGCAGTGCTGCAGCGCTCGCCGAAGCGTTCGCGCAGGGCGGCCAGCATGGCGGCAGGCATGGGGCGCAGTTCAACGCGGGGCAGCACGTGGTTGGGCAGGGGGGCGTTCATGGGCAGGTCTCCGGCTGACAGGGCCAAGTTGAATCGTAGGCCAATACACGGCCCACGGCGCACGGCGCCGGTCCCCAGGCACCGGTCCCACTCGGCACAAACCCCCTGTTGCCGCACCCCCAGCAGGCGCAAAGTCGGCGGTGAAGCGGGCGCCCGTCGCGGCGCCCGGTCATTCAACAGG
>JAYSYB010000547.1:0-9677 GCA_043716775.1 Rubrivivax sp. | reverse complement strand
TTGGCGATCACCTTGTACATCAGCGGCTGGGTGAGCGAGGGCGTGTCCTGCTCGTTGTGGCCCAGCTTGCGGAAGCAGATGATGTCGACGACCACGTCCTTCATGAACTGGCGGCGGTAGTCGAGCGCGATCTGGGTGCACAGCACCACGGCTTCGGGGTCGTCGCCGTTGACATGCAGCACGGGCGCTTCAATCATCTTCACCACGTCAGTGCAGTACAGGGTGCTGCGTGTGTCGCGTGGGTCGCTGGTGGTGAAGCCGATCTGGTTGTTGATCACCAGATGCACCGTGCCGCCCGTGAAGTAGCCGCGGGTCTGCGCCAGCGCCAGCGTTTCCATGACCACGCCCTGGCCAGCGAACGCGGCGTCACCGTGCACCAGCACCGGCAGCACCTGGGCGCCGGTCTTGTCGCCGCGGCGGTCCATGCGCGCCTTGACGCTGCCTTCGACCACGGGGTTCACGATCTCCAGGTGTGAAGGATTAAAAGCAAGTGATAAGTGCACCGGCCCGCCGGCTGTGGTGATGTCGCTGCTGAAGCCCTGGTGGTACTTGACGTCGCCAGAAGGCAGCGCCTCGGGCGCGGTGTGGTCGAACTCGGCAAACAGGTCTGCCGGCATCTTCCCGAGCGTGTTGACCAGCACGTTCAGGCGGCCCCGGTGCGCCATGCCGATGACGATTTCCTGCACGCCGGACGCACCCGCGCGTTGCACCATTTCGTCCATGCTGGCGATGAAGCTTTCGCCGCCTTCCAGGCTGAAGCGCTTCTGGCCCACGTACTTGGTGTGCAGGTAGCGTTCAAGGCCTTCTGACGCCGTCAGACGGTCCAGGATGTGAATCTTCTGCGCTGCCGTGAAGGTGGGCATGCTGCGGCGGGATTCCAGCCGCTCCTGCCACCAGCGCTTCTCGGCCGGGTCGGTGCAGTGCATGAACTCTGCGCCGACCGTGCGGCAGTAGGTCTCTCGCAGCGCCTGCACGATTTCGCGCAGGCTCATGTTTTCGGCCTTGCTGAAGTAGGTGTTGGCGGCCGAGAAGGTGATGTCCAGGTCGGACTCGGTCAGGTCATAAAAACCAGGCTCGAGTTCGGGGATCTTGGGGCGTTCGGTGCGCTTCAGCGGGTCGAGGTCGGCCCAGCGTGAGCCCAGGAAACGATACGCGGCGATGAGCGACTGCACATGCACTTGCTTGCGCGCCACCGCCAGGTCGGCCTCGCTGGCCTTCAGCGCAAAAGCATTGGCCTTGGCGCGCTGGGCAAAGCTCTCGACGACGGGCGCATGGGCGACGTCGCGGCTCTCGCTGCCGTCGGTGGCAGGCACGTGCTGCAGGTTGTCGAAGTAGGTGCGCCAGGTGTCGGGCACGCTACCGGGGTTGTCGAGGTAGGCCTCGTACAACTCTTCCACGTAGGGGGCGTTGCCCCCGAACAGGTACGAATTGGCCCTGTATTGCTGCATCATCTTTCGCTCACCTTTTGCCCCAGGTCTGCTGGTGCACGGATGGGTTCAACAACCTTCCGCGTCCCGGCTGCACCGGTTGGCGGACTAGCGACCCGCCTTGCTGCATCAACTGACATCAGCAAGGGGACGGGAAGGACCGACTTGAATCAAGGGTCTGACTTTAGCACCGCGCTTCTCCCAACCCATGGCTTGAATTGAGCGGGTTCCACAGCCCTTTTCTGCTGACACTGGCCGTGCAGCCGCCCACAGACTGTGGACCGAATGCCACAACTCCTGCCACAACTCCTGCTACAACCCCCGCCACACCTTGAGGCGCAGCGCTTGATCCTGCTGCACCCGCAGGCGCCGCCCAAGCCCGGCACCGGAAGCCCGTGCAATGGCTGCGGCGTCTGCTGTGCAGCCGCGCCCTGCCCGCTGGGCATCTGGTTGTCGCGCCGCCGACAAGGCGCCTGCGTGGCGCTGAGCTGGAGCGATGAAGGAAGTCGCTATGTGTGCGGCGCACTGACAGAGCCCTTGCACTGGCTGCCGTGGCTGCCGGCGGGCACGGGCGCGGCGCTGGCACGGCGCTGGATCGCGGCGGCCAAGGGCTGCGACTCGGACCTGTTGGTCGGCTGACCCGTTGCCTGCGCGGCGTCGGCGTTCTCTTGGCGTTCTCTTGGCGTTCTCCCGGCGTTTCCCCGGGGCGCCGAGCGGCCCGCTGCGCCTACGATGGCGGGCTGTGAAAGCCACTTCCAAGGATGCCCCATGACCCTCAAAGCCCTGCTGACCGCTGCGGCCATCGCGACCACAGCCACTGCGTTCGCCGCGCTGAGCGCACCGCCCGCGCACGCGCAGACCCTGCGCTGGGCGGCGCAGAACGACATCCTGACGATGGACCCGCATTCGCAGAACCACGCCACCACCAACGCCATCTTGATGCACGCCTACGAAGGCCTGACCCGCTACAGCGCGACCTACCAGGTCGAGCCGGCATTGGCCACCAAGTGGACGACCATCAGCCCGACGCAGGTCCGGTTCGACCTGCGCAAGGGCGTCAAATTCCATGACGGCACGCCCTTCACCGCCGACGACGTGGTGTTCTCTTTCGGCCGCATCAAGCAGCCGCAGGGCACGATGCAGATCTACGTCACCGGTATCGCTGACATCAAGAAGATCGACGACCACACGGTGGACGTGATCCTCTCGGCAGCCAACCCGCTGTTGCTGCGCAACATCATCGACTTCCGCATCATGAGCAAGGCCTGGGCAGAGAAGAACAAGACCACGAGCGTCCAGGACTACAAGGCGAAAGAAGAGAACTTCGCTTCGCGCAATGTCATGGGCACGGGCGCCTACCGCATTTTGAGCTGGCAGCCCGAGCAGCGAATCATGATGGCGCGCAATGACGGTTGGTGGACCAAGCCGGCCGGCAACGTGAGCCAGGTCGTGTACACGCCCATCAAGGCCGAGGCCACGCGCGTGGCCGCGCTGCTGTCGGGCGACGTGGACATGCTGACCGACGTGCCCACCCAGGACATCGACCGCCTGCGCGCCGACAAGAAGCTCAAGGTCATCGACGGCCCCGAGGTGCGCACCATCTACCTGGCACCTGATCTCGGAAGCGCTGAGCTGAAGTACAGCAACGTCAAGGGCAAGAACCCCTTCAAGGACAAGCGTGTGCGCGAAGCGCTCAGCGTGGCGATCGACCGCGAAGCCATCAAGCGCAGCATCATGCGGGGCATGTCGGTGCCTGCGGGCATGATGGTCGCGCCCGGCGTCAACGGCTATGACAAGGCGCTGGACACGCCCCTGAAGGCCGATGTCGCGAAGGCGAAAAAGCTGCTGGCCGATGCCGGTTACCCGAACGGCTTCGAGTTCCGCTTGAACTGCCCCAACAACCGCTATGTCAACGACGAGAAGATCTGCCAGGCGGTGATTGCCATGTGGGCGCGCATTGGGGTAAAGGTGGACCTGGCCTCGGAGAACATGGCCACCTTCATTCAGAAGGTGCAAAACTTCGACAGCTCGATGTACTTGCTGGGCTGGGGCGTGGCCACCTATGACGGCCAGTACGCGGTGCAGTCACTGGCGCGCACACGCACCAGCGGCGCCGACGGCAACTTCAACTTCTCACGCGTCAGCGACCCGGCGCTGGACAAGCTGGTGGACGCCATGAAGACCGAAACCGACATCGGCAAGCGCAACACCATGATTCACGACAGCCTGGTGCGCTTGAAGGAAGAAGTGCTGCTGATTCCGCTTCACCACCAGATCAGGCCGTGGGTGATGAAGGCCAGCGTCAGCACCGTGCACCGATCGGACGACCGGCCCGAAGCGCGCTTTACGACCATGCGCTGATCGAGCCCACGCCAGAAACTGAAAAGGGGCCGCACGCGGCCCCCTTTTCATGGCGACCGCTGGAACCTCAGGCGGCCAGGCTGCTGCGCACCGTGCGCCCGCCCTGCATCAGCAGCCGGATGCCGCGCGCAGGGTCGGCCAGCATCGACAGCTCTTGCGTCGGGTCACCGTCCACCACCAGCAGGTCGGCAAACGCGCCGGGCATGAGCTGGCCGATGTGGCTGTCCTGCCGCATCAGCCGGGCGGCGGTGATAGTGGCGCTTTGCAGAATTTCCACCGGCGAAAGTGCGCCTGCACGCAGCGCAAATTCACCCGACTGGCGCGCGTGCATGTGCCCCAGCAGGTCGGTGCCGAAGACCACCGGCACACCTTCGGCGCGCGCGATCTTCACAGCCTCAAGCCCGCGGCTCTGCACGCCCTGCAGCTTGTCCAGCATGGCAGCCGACCAGCCCAGGCGCTGCCCTTCATCGGCCAGCGCAGCGTAGGTCGACAGCGTGGGCACAAGGTAGGTGCCATGTGTCTTCATGAGGCGCGCTGTCGCCTCGTCGATGAGGTTGCCGTGCTCGATGCTGCGCACTCCCGCCTGCACGGCGCGGGTCACGGCGCGCGGCGAATAGGCATGCGCCAGCGCGTACAGGTTGGCGGCTTCGGCTTCTTCCACTGCGGCGCGCAGTTCTTCAACGCTGAACTGCGTGCCGTCGATGGGGTCGGTCGGGCTGCTGACACCGCCGCCGGCCATGATCTTGATGTGATTGGCGCCGTTGCGCACCTGCTCGCGAACCGCACGCCGCACTTCGCCCACGCCGTCGGCAATGGCGCCCACAAGGCCCAGGCCAGCGCAGCTGCAGAACATGCTGGACCCTGACCTTCCGCCGCCCACGCCTTTGGGGCGCATGTCCGCATGGCCGCCGGTCTGGCTGATCGGAAAACCGGCGATGAAGAGTCGCGGGCCGTCGTACAAACCCCGCGCCACCGCCTCTTGCAACCCGAAGTCGGCACCCGCCGCGTCACGCACGGTGGTGAAGCCGCGTTGCAGCATGCCGCGCATGATGTGGCTGGACTGCGCGCCGACGAGTGAGGCCGGCTGCAGCGCCAAGCCGACAAGATCGTGCGACGCCGCCACCACATGCACGTGGGCGTCGATCAGCCCCGGCATCACGACACGGCCGCCTGCATCGATGACGGTCGCATCGTCCACCCGCATCGGCTCCTGCGTGACAGCGACGATGCGCTCGCCTTCGATGACGACGGTGCTGTGCGGCCGCAGCAGGCCGCTGGCACTGTCGAACAGCCGCGCGTTGACGAGCGCCTGGCGCGTGGGCCTCACGGTGCGGTGTTGGGAACGGCAGCGGACGCTGCCGAAGCAGCCGGCACAGGCGCCTTGCTCGGCAGCGGTACCGTGCCACCCACGCTGATGCCGCCGTAGCGGCCAATCGGCAGGCCGACGCCAATGTTGACGCCGGCACAACTTGAAAGCAGCGCGGCGCCCATGAGCGCAGCCAGAGACCGCTTGATGAAGGTGTTCATGGCCGAAGCATAGCGCCGGTCATGCCGAGTGGCCCGTGCCTCAGGCGGGCACCGCCAGCCGCTGCCGCGCAGCCTGCAGCTCGGTGCGCAGCCGCGCCACCATCTGCGCCACCGGCACCACGGCCTTGACGGCCCCAATGCCCTGGCCGCAGCCCCAGATGTCCTTCCAGGCCTTGGACTTGCTGCCCTCGCCGCCGCCGAAGTTCATCTTGGTCGGGTCGCTCTCGGGCAGGTTGTCGGGGTCCATGCCGGCATTGCGCACGCTGGGCTTGAGGTAGTTGCCGTGCACGCCGGTGAAGAGGCTGCTGTAGACGATGTCGTCGCTGTTGCTGTCAACGATGCACTGCTTGTAGGCGTCAGACGCGCGCGCCTCGACAGTAGCGATGAAGGCCGAGCCGATGTACGCAAAGTCCGCGCCCATGGCCAGACAGGCCAGTACCGCGTCGCCGGTAGAGATCGCGCCGCTCAGCGCCAGCGGGCCGCTGAACCATTCGCGAATTTCCTGCACCAGCGCGAACGGGCTCTTCACGCCCGCATGGCCGCCGGCACCGGCCGCCACCGCCACCAGGCCGTCGGCGCCCTTCTCGATGGCTTTGCGTGCATGCGTGTTGTTGATGATGTCGTGCAGCACCACGCCGCCCCATCCGTGCACGGCGTCGTTCACATCGGTGCGCGCGCCGAGCGAGGTGATGACGATGGGCACGCGGTACTTGGCGCACATCTGCATGTCGTGTTCGAGCCGGTCATTGCTCTTGTGCACGATCTGGTTGATGGCGAAAGGTGCGGCCTTCTGATCGGGGTGGTCTCGGTCCCAGGCGGCAAGTGTTTCGGTGATCTCGGCCAGCCATTCGTCCAGCTGCGCAGCCGGCCGCGCGTTCAGCGCCGGCATGCTGCCGACGACGCCGGCTTTGCACTGTTCGATGATCATCTTCGGGTTGCTGATGATGAACAGCGGCGAGCCGAAGATGGGCAGCGGCAGGTTTTGCAGGACTGGGGGCAAGGCGCCGCCGGGCCGCCCCAAGGCGCCGGTCGCCCCCTCGGGGGGCAGCGAGCGAAGCGAACTTGGGGGCAAGTTCATCAGAAGGACTCCAGGGCAAGTGCAGTGACGGCATCGGCACCTTCAACGATGCTGTCGCGCAGGCCCGGTGCTTTGTTGAGGATGTGGTCGGCGTAGAAATGCGCGGTGGCGATCTTGGCGCGCATGAAGTCGGCGTCCTGGCCTTCAGCAAGGCGGTCTTCGGCAACGATCAGCGCACGCGCCATCTGCCAGCCCGCCACCACGGTGCCGGCAAGCATCAGGTACGGCACGCTGCCGGCAAACACCGCATTGGGCTGCGCCTTCGACTGGCCGGCGACAAAGGCCACCGCGTCCAGGAAAGCCTTGCGCCCCGCCGTCAGCCGCTTCAGCATGGCGCGGCAGGCCACGCTGCTGCGCGCGGCCAGCATGCCCTCGGTGGCTTCGATCTGCGCCGCCACGCCACGCGCCACGGCGCCGCCATCGCGCGCTGTCTTGCGGCCGACCAGGTCGTTGGCCTGGATCGCAGTGGTGCCTTCGTAGATGGTCAGGATCCGGGCGTCACGCAGGTACTGTGCGGCACCTGTTTCTTCGATGTAGCCCATGCCGCCGTGCACCTGCACGCCCAGGCTGGCCACGTCCAGCGCCATCTCGGTGGACAGGCCCTTGACCAGCGGCACCAGGAATTCGTAGAAAGCCTGGTTCTGTTTCTTCACGTCGGCGTCGGGGTGCGCATGCGCGGCGTCGAAAGCCGCCGCCGCCACCAGTGCCATGGCGCGGCAGCCTTCGGTGTTGGCGCGCATCGTCATCAGCATGCGGCGCACATCGGGGTGGTGGATGATGGGCGCAGCGGCATTGGCCGAGCCGTCCACGGGGCGGCTTTGCACGCGGTCACGCGCGTACTGCACGGCCTTCTGGTAGGCCCGTTCGGCTACCGCGATACCCTGCACACCGACGCCATAACGGGCGGCGTTCATCATGATGAACATCGTCTCCAGGCCGCGGTTCTCTTGCCCGATCAACGTGGCGACGGCGCCGCCATGGTCGCCGTACTGCAAGACTGCCGTGGGGCTGGCCTTGATACCCAGCTTGTGTTCAATGCTGACGCAGTGCACGTCGTTGCGCGTGCCATCGGCCAGGATCTTGTGGCAGATGAAAAGCGAGATGCCCTTCACGCCTTCGGGTGCGCCCATCACACGCGCCAAGACAAGGTGGACGATGCTGTCCGCCATGTCGTGCTCGCCGTAGGTGATGTAGATCTTGGTGCCGAAGAGCTTGAAGGTGCCGTCGGGCTGCGGCTCGGCGCGTGTGCGCACCAGGCTCAGGTCGCTGCCGGCTTGGGGCTCGGTGAGGTTCATCGAACCGGTCCAGGTGCCGTCGATGAGCTTCGGGATGATGGCCGCTTGCTGCTCGGGCGAGCCCGCCGTGAGCAGCGCTTCCACCGCACCGTCGGTCAACAGCGGGCACAGCGCGAAGCTCATGCAGGCGCTATTGACCATCTCGCTGCAAGCGGCGTGGATCAACTTCGGCAAGCCTTGGCCGCCGAAGGCCGTGGGGTGCTGCAGGCCCTGCCAACCGCCCTGCGCGTATTGAGTGAAAGCTTCCTTGAAACCGGTCGTCGTCGTGACCACGCCCTTGCTGAACGACGAGGGGTTCTTGTCGCCTTCCCAGTTCAGCGGCGCGACCACGCCTTCGTTGAACTTGGCGCTTTCCTGCAGCACCGCTTCTGCGGTGTCATACCCGGCATCTTCAAAGCCCGGCAACGCGGCCACCGCGTCGATGTTTGCCAGCTCCTTCATGACGAAGAGCATGTCCTTGACAGGGGCGCGGTAGCTCATTTTTAGTCTCCGAAATTAGCGAGGGCGCCACGGAGGGCGCCCTCATTGGCCTGCGTGAATCAGAGCGTGCTGATCAGTTCCGGCACCGCCGTGAAGAGGTCAGCTTCGAGGCCATAGTCGGCAACGCTGAAGATCGGCGCTTCCGGGTCCTTGTTGATGGCCACGATGACCTTGCTGTCCTTCATGCCGGCCAAGTGCTGGATGGCACCTGAGATGCCAATGGCCACGTACAGCTGCGGTGCAACGATCTTGCCCGTTTGCCCCACCTGCCAATCGTTGGGCGCGTAGCCGGCGTCCACCGCGGCGCGGCTGGCGCCAAGCGCGGCGCCGAGCTTGTCGGCCAGGGGCGTCAGCACTTCGGTGAATTTTTCACTGCTGCCTAACGCACGACCGCCACTGACAATGATCTTGGCCGCCGTCAGTTCAGGCCTGTCGTTCTTGGCGATCTCGCTGCCCATGAAAGTGCTGTTGCCGCTGTCGGCAACGGCTGGCAGGCTTTCCACCGCAGCACTGCCGCCGGTGGCGGCAGCAGGATCGAAACCTGTGGTGCGCACGGTAAGCACCTTGATGGCGTCCAGGCTCTGCACGGTGGCGATGGCGTTGCCGGCGTAGATCGGGCGCTCGAAGGTGTCGGCGCTGATGACCTTGGTGGCGTCGCTGATCTGCGCCACGTCCAGCAGTGCGGCCACACGCGGCGCCACGTTCTTGCCGCTGGCGGTGGCAGGGAAGAGGATGTGGCTGTAGGCCTTGGCCACGGCGACGATCTGGGCAGCGACGGTTTCAGCAAGGCCGTGGTTCAGCCCGGGCGCGTCGGCGTGCAGCACCTTGGCCACACCGGCGATCTGCGCAGCGGCACCAGCGGCTGCGGCTGCGCCCGCACCGGCCACCAGCACATGCACTTCGCCACCGCAAGCGAGAGCGGCGGTAATGGTGTTGAGCGTGGCTCCCCTGACGGACGTGTTGTCGTGTTCGGCAATGACAAGTGCGGCCATCTCAGATCACCTTCGCTTCGTTCTTCAGCTTGGCCACCAGCGTGGCGACATCGGGCACCTTGATGCCGGCACCGCGCTTGGGCGGCTCGCTGACCTTCAGGGTCTTGATGCGGGGCGTGACGTCCACACCCAGGTCCGTTGGTTTGAAGACTTCCAGCTGCTTCTTCTTCGCCTTCATGATGTTGGGCAGCGTGACGTAACGCGGCTCGTTCAGGCGCAGGTCGGTGGTAATGACGGCCGGCAGCTTGATCTTCAGCGTTTCAGAGCCGCCATCGACTTCGCGCGTGACGCTGGCGTGGCCGTCGGCGACCTCGACCTTCGACGCAAACGTGGCCTGCGGCAGGCCTGCAAGTGCGGCAAGCATCTGCCCAGTCTGGTTGCAGTCGTCATCGATGGCCTGTTTGCCCAGGATGATCAGGCCGGGCTGTTCCTTGTCCACGAGTGCCTTCATCGTGGGTTTGAAAACCCTGGAAGCAGCCGATCACGGCGATGATGAAAGCGAACACGAACGACTTGC
>JAYSYB010000546.1:0-3204 GCA_043716775.1 Rubrivivax sp. | reverse complement strand
CGCGGCAGCCCAGGTCGTAGAAGAGGCAGCCCTTGCGCTGCCCGAATTCTGTGGCGCTGACCTTGTAGGCAAAGTGCATGTTGCGTGTGCACCCGGTCTGCGTGAAGGACTGGAAGAAGGTCTTGGGGCGCTGGAATTCGTCCAGCGTGATGTCGGCCGTGCGGCCGGTGGCCACAGCCACCACCACCTGCGTGATCCAGTCGGGGTGCGCCGGGCAGCCGGGGATGTTGATCACCGGCAGGCCAGCCTTGGAGCGGTACGTGGCGCCGAGAGACCCGCCGTTGGCGCGTTTCAAGAACTGCAGCCCGGTGCTGTCCGACGGGTTGGGCGCCGTCGCGGGGATGCCGCCCCAAGTGGCGCAATCGCCCACCGCCACTGTGAAGCCTGCCACTGCCGACAGGTCCTTGACCCAGTCTTTCATCGGCCGGCCGCAAAATCTGTTCCACTCACCCGTTCCGTTAGGCGCGTTGACCACGGTGCCTTCAAAGACAAAGATATCCAGCGCTGTCTTGCCGCTCACCAGGTCATTCAGCAGGCGCTTGAGGTTGTCGCCCAACTCCACGCCCAATGACGGGTGCCAGAGAATGTTGATGCCGAAGTCGGTAACCAGGTCGCAGGCACTGGGCTCTTGAGCATTGAGGAACGACATGGTGTTGCCTGAACATGCGCCGCCTTGCAACCACAGCAGGTTTGCCATGAGGAACCTCGTTTCGTTGGTGTGGGTGATGGAACATCGCGCGGTCTGAGGACACTGCCGTGCATCGTGCGTGCCCGGCTTTACCGTGGCTGCCGTTGGCGATGGAGAACCACTAGGGAAACGCCGCCGTATTGCCAGGGCGGCGCTTTTAGCTCTAATGCTGCGTGGCGATGGTATCGGATGCGGCCGCATGCGCACGCCTGCGCGGCCTTGCAGCCGCAAAGCAGGTATGCGATGTGGCTGCGCGCAAAGCAACTTTGCAGCGCTGCAGATCAGCGCCGCGCGTGTGTCGCACCTTGTCTTACACGCCGCTGCGCCGCGCCCAGCGATCAACGCCTTCCTCCACACGTTCCCAGGCGTCGCGCCGGTAGTCCAGCGTGATGAAGAGGTTGGCCTTGCTGGGGGCCGCACGCCGGGCTGTGGCGGCCAGGCGTCCCAGTTCGTTGTGCAGCGCCGCTACACAGCCGTGCAGGTTGGTGAAGCGCGGGTCCAGGCGATGGAAGAGGATGCCGCGCTGCAACTCGCTGGCCTTGAACGAGCTCTGGCGGACGGTGCGCACAAAGATGCGAGCGCCATCTTCTCCCAGCAGCTCGACACAGAATTCGCGCTGCCAGCCGTTCAGGCTTTCGGTTGGGCTCAGGGGCGGCACATCGGCAGCCACTTGCAGCAGGGCCGCAGTGCCGGGCGGCTTGGGCAGGGTGGTCAGATCAGCAGATTCATTCATACGCGGGTGCAGCGTTCTCTTGCAGGAGGGTGGGGGCCGAGGGCATCACTGGATCAGCAACACCCGCGTGCCAAGGGGCTTGCCGGCGGCGCGGTCAAGCACCAGCACGGTGGTCTGGTGCGGCTTGAAACCCGCCGGCAGCCGCACGCTGCCGCGCACGACATCCTGGCCGCCCAGCGCCAAAGGAATAGCCTGAGGTGTGACCACCGACGGCGTACCCCGTTCGGATTCACCGGCCACCAGCAACTGCAGCGTGCCGGGCATCGGCTTGCCCACCGCACGCTCGCGCGTCAGCACGACGCTGTAGTCGAGTTGGCCGTCTTTGAGTGTGAACCGGCCCGCACGCACCGCCACCGCGCCACCGCGCGGGTCGGGCGGCAGCGTGGCCACCACGGACCGCAGGTCTTCGCGCAGCCTGGCCGCGGTGGTGGCCTGGGCGGCCAGTTCTTCTGCCAGCCGTGTGCTGTCGGCGCGCAGGGTCACCAGCCGCGTGTTGGCGTCCGTCAGCGCGGTCTTCAGTCGCAGCCGCTCGGCATCGGCCTGGTTAAAGGCGCTGCGCAGTTGCTCGGATTCGCCAGCAGACAAGCGCGGCGACATATAGCGTTCCTGGACAGCGACGACGGCTGCAGCGCCAGCGGCAATGCCGGTCAGCAGCAGGACGAGCCACCGCGGCCAATTCCAAAACAAACACCACAACGAACGCCACGGCGAGCGCCGCCTGCCATAGGAATGAAAAGTCACTTCTTGAGATCGACCGAACATTCGCTTTGAAGGGGCATGCTCTGAAACGAGCCTGCAAGGTACAGCGTCCTGGCGCACGGCATGAAACCTGATGTAGCACGAAGCGCTGCTCCGCATGAGCGCGGGCGGCGGCTGTGGCCGGACGCTGGTGCTGGGCCAGCGGTCGATCGGCAGTGCCTCCATCAGCCGCATCGCACCGCCCGTGGTGCATCGCGCCTTGTGCAGCGTGGTACGCGCGCGCAGGCACCGCCGTGACGACGCTGCCAGGCCCCGTATGGCGGGGCACGTTCCTGCTTTACGGCCGGTTGCAGTCGAGTTGCCGTGTTCTTCGCGCGCCAGCCGACAGAAGAGTCAAACCGAGCGCTGCCAGCGCCAGCGCGAGTCCTGGAAACAGGGCCAGCCACCAAGCGCGCAATGCGTGCGATTGACCCGTCTGGATGAGGATGCCCCAACTCAACCGGTTGGGGTCTCCGGCCCCCAGAAAGCACAGGCCGGCTTCGGTCAGCAGCGCGCTGGCGAAGATCAGTGGCAGCTGCGGCAACGCCAGCGGCAGCACGTTGGGCAGCAGATGGCGCAGTGCCACCGACACGCGGCTGGCACCGAACAGTTGCGCCGCTTCAACAAAGGGCGCCTGGCGCAAGGCGCGCGCTTCGGCCCGCACCAGGCGCGCCAGCGTGGCCCAACCGGTCAAGATCAGGATGGTTGCCAGCTGCAACCAGCCTGGCCCGAACCAGGCACCGGCCAGCAGCGCCAGAAAGAAGCGCGGCACGACCTGGCTCAGGTCCATCACGCGCATGATCAACCGGTCCAGCAGCGGGCTGGCGGTGCCGGCGATCAAGCCCAGCAGCAGGCCCAGCAGCGCCGCGCCGAGCGCGACGACGGTGCCGGTCAGCAGCGACGCCTGCCCGCCATGCGCCAGCGCGGCCAGCAGGTCGCGGCCGAGGTCGTCAGTACCCAGCGGATGGGCCAGCATGGGTGCCAGGAACGGCCGGCCGCTCGGTTCACGCGGGTCGCCAGGAAAGAGCCAAGGTGCGAGCAGCAC
>JAYSYB010000545.1:0-9749 GCA_043716775.1 Rubrivivax sp. | reverse complement strand
GAACGATGGACTTCAGCGACCCGTACTTCGACGCTCAGCAGCTCATCGCCGTCAAGGAAGCCAGCAAGATCACCAAGTTCGCTGACCTGAAGAAATTGAAGGTCGGCGTGCAGACCGGTACCACTGGCGACGAAGCCGTGACCAAACTGCTGGGCAAGACCAGCGCCGCGATCAAGCGCTTTGAGAGCACCCCGCTGGCGCTGAAGGAACTGGAAGCCGGTGGCGTCGATGCCGTGGTGGCCGACAACGGCGTGGTCATCAATTACGTGGCCAACAACCCGGGTGGCAAGTTCAAGAGCATCGCCGACAAGGAATTTGTGCCCGAGCAATACGGCATCGCGCTGAAGAAGGGCAACACCGAACTGCAGGCCAAGCTGAACAAGGGCCTGGCGGAGATCCGCGCCGACGGCACCTACGACGCGATCTTCACCAAGTACTTTGGTGCGCCGCCTGCCAAGGCCGCTGTCGCGCCTGCATCTGCAGCCTCCAAGTAAGCTCTTCGAAGCAAGCACAACGCTAGAAGAGGCGACGAATGGATCTTCGATGGGAGATCCTTGCCGGCTACGGGCCGCTCTTCGTGAGCGGCCTTTTCATGACTATCCAGCTGACGCTGGTGGCCATCGGCGTCGGGCTTGTGCTGGGCGTGGTGTCCGGGCTCATCAGCACGTCCACCGACGCGCCGAAGCCGGCCACTCTGGCGGGCCGGCTGCTGCTGAAAATGGCGCGTGCGGTGACGGTGGCCTACGTCACCTTCTTTCGCGGCACACCGCTCTTTGTGCAGATCTTGCTGGTGCACTTTGCGCTGATGCCGGCATTGATCCACCCTGACGGCGGCTTGCTGTTCAGCGGCGAGGCCGCCCGCACCTTTCGCCAGGAACACGGCGCATTCTTTTCGGGCTGCCTGGCGCTAAGCCTGAATGCCGGCGCCTACATCAGCGAAATCTTCCGCGCCGGCATCCAGAGCATCCACCGCGGCCAGACCCAGGCCGCTTACAGCGTGGGCCTGACGCACGCGCAGGCGATGCGCTTCGTGGTGCTGCCGCAAGCCTTCCGGCGCATGGTGCCGGCGCTGGTGAACGAGGGCATCACGTTGATCAAGGATTCGTCGCTTGTCTCAGCCATCGGGCTGGCCGAGCTGGCGCTGGCCGCGCGCACTGTCGCGGGCTCGTATTCGCGTTACTGGGAGCCGTATCTGGCGATCTCGGCGGTGTACCTGGTGTTGACATTGACGCTGTCGCTGCTGGCCAAACGGCTGGAAGCGCCGGCGCATTTGCGCGGGCGCTGAAGCACACACTGTTGCCCGCAGAGTGTTGCGTGGAAGCTGCGCGCGACCCGTTTTTGCGGTCCTGCGCCGGGCTTGTACCGGGTTTGCCCGGGGTTGGCCTATAGACTTCTTTTTGCCGATTCGCAGCCCTTTGCGCTGCGGCGTTCCGATCAACTTACTTCAAGGAAATACATGAAGCGCACCCTTATCGTTGCCGCCATTGCAACCCTCGCCACGGGCGCTGCCCTGGCCCAGAGCAGCGTCACGATCTACGGCCGCCTGAACCTGACGCTGGAGCGCCAGGACATCAATGGCGTCAAGCTGAGCAAGATGGAGAACAACTCCTCGCGCATCGGCTTCAAGGGCACTGAAGACCTCGGCGGCGGCTTGAAGGCCGGCTTCCAGCTGGAGCACGGCTTCAGCCCCGACACCGGCACGGCAGCCGCGCAGTTCTGGGGCCGCCAGAGTGAAGTAAATCTGTCCGGCGGCTTCGGCATGGTTCGCTTGGGCACCTTCACCAGCGAGGCCTACTTCGCCACGGCCGACTACATCAGCATGCACAACCACGATACGGGCAGCTCCAGCGACGCGCTGTACGCCTACATCGGCCGCAACACCAACAAGGTGGCCTACCGCACGCCCGAATTCGTCAAGGGCTTGACGCTGGAAGCTGCCGTCAGCGCCGGTGAAGGCGTTCGCGACGCCGGGGTTATGCGCACCCGCAGCTATGACTTCGCTGCCAACTACCAGCTGGGCGGCCTGCACCTGGGCCTGGGCTACGAAAAGAACGCCACCGCCAAGCAGTTCGCTGTCAGCGGTTTGTACGAGATGGGCGCATTCACCCTCGGCGGCATGGTCCAGCGCGACACCGACGGCTACGGCATGGGCTTCGGCAAACGCTCCAGCTTCCGTGTCTCTGCCGCGTACAACGTGGGCGCGAGCGAATTCCACGTCAACGTGGGCAAGTCCGGCGACTACAGCAGGGTGGCCAACAGCGACGCAAAGCAATTTACGCTGGGCTACAACTACAACCTCAGCAAGCGCACCAAGGTGTACGGCTATTACACCAAGATCGACGACAACAAGGCCGGCATCTACACCGGTGGCCCGCGTGGTGGCAACCGCGAAGGCGAGTTTTCATCGCTGGCCGTTGGCGTGCGTCACAACTTCTGATGTTCGGCCTTCGGGCCCGGTGAGGGTGCTTTCATAAAGTCAGGCCGGTCGCGAGACCGGCCTTTTTCCTTTCAGCCGCGCGGGTGGTGCGCAGCGTGCAGCAGCCTGAGCCGCTCCCGCGCCACATGGGTGTAGATCGTGGTGGTGCCGATGTCCGCGTGCCCCAGCAACATCTGCACGGCGCGCAGGTCGGCACCGTGGTTCAGCAAGTGGGTTGCAAAAGCATGGCGCAACGTGTGTGGAGACAGCGGTGCGGTCACACCACCCTTGATTGCATACCGTTTGATCAGGTGCCAGAACATCTGCCGCGTCATGCCCGCACCCAGGCGCGTGACGAAGAGCGCTTCGCTGCTGTGCACACCCAGGATGCCAGCCCGCGCCTCGGCCAGGTAGCGGCGCAGCCATGCATGCGCTTCGGCGCCGAAAGGCACCAGGCGTTCACGTGCGCCCTTGCCCAGCACATGCAGCACGCCTTCGTCCAGGCCAAGATGGACTGTCTTGGTCTGCACCAGTTCGCTCACGCGCAGGCCACTGGCGTACATCAGCTCGATCATCGTGCGGTCGCGCAGGCCCAGCGGCGTGGCCACATCGGGCGCGACCAGCAGGGCTTCCACCTGCGCTTCCGACAGTGTCTTGGGCACACGCAGCGGTTGGCGCGCGGCTTGCAGCCGCAGCGTGGGGTCGGCCGTGATGAGCCGTTCGCGCAGCGCCCAGCGGAAATAACGCTTGAACACCGTCAGGCGCCGGTTGGCGGTGGTGGCGCGAGTGCTAGCGTGGCGGTCAGCCATGAAGCCCAACAGGTCAACTTCGGTGCTGTCCTTCAGCCCCTTGCCATTGCTGGCGTGCAGCCAAGTGGCGTAGAGGCTCAAGTCGCGGCGGTAGGCGGCCAGAGTCAGGGTGGCCAGGCCGTCCTCGATCCAGAGCGCGTCAATGAAGCGGTCGATCGCGGTCTGCTCGGCCGGCGCCGCAGTTACACGCACCGCCCCTGCAGACATCACTCCAGCGACAGCTTCTGCTTCAGCACCACCTGTTTGTAGACCTCCAGCTCTGCCTTCATCTGCGCCGCAAACTGCTCGGGCGTGTTGCCGACGATGATCGAGCCGGTGTCTTCGATGCGCTTTCTCACATTCGGATCTTCCAGCGCCTTTTTCACCGCCAGGACCACCTTGTCCACCACCTCCTTGGGCGTCCCCTTGGGCGCCACGATGCCGTAATAGGCCGCCCGGTTGACGGGCTCAAGCCCCACCTCCTTGAAGGTGGGCACGCTCGGCAACTGCGCCAGGCGGCCGGGTGCGGCCACCACGATCGGGATCAGGCGGCCGTCCTTGATGAAAGGCAGCGCCGACGGCATGTTGTCGAAGATGATCTGCACCTGCCCGGCCACCGTGTCGTTCAGGGCCGGGCCCGCGCCGCGGTAAGGGATGTGCGTCATGAACACGCCCGCCAGACTCTTGAAGAGTTCGGTCTGCAGGTGCCCGATGCCGCCCGTGCCAGACCTGCTGTAGCTGTACTTGCCGGGGTTCTTCTTCAGCTCAGCCATGAAACCCGGGTAGTCGCGCGCCGGAAAGCTGGGGTGCACCGCAATCACGTTGGGCGTGGCGGCGATGTTGATGATGGGTGTGAAATCAACGGCCGGGTTGTAGCCGATCTTCGGGTTGATGGCCGGGTTGGCCGCCGTGGTGGACACCGTGGCCATGCCCAGCGCATGGCCATCAGGTGTTGCCTTGACAAGCTCCAGCGCGCCGACCGACCCGCCGCCCCCGGCCTTGTTTTCGACCACCACCGTCTGTCCCAGCGCCGCGCCCATTTTTTCGCTGACGATGCGGGCCACGATGTCGGTGGTGCCACCGGGCGCGAAAGGCACGATCAGGCGCACGGGCTTGGTCGGATAGGCCTGCGCCTGCGCGGCCAGCGGCAGCGCAAACATGGCAGTCGCAAAGGCTGAGAGTGCGGCAAGCAGAGTGATGCTGGAACGGGGCATGGTCGATGTCTCCTTGTGTTTTTTCAGGATCAGGGCGTTGGGTTGCGAACCGGCTGCGCAAGCAGGCCGGCCTTCATGCGTTCGTCATACGGGTGATCGCCAATGAAGGCGCGCAGCAGGGCTGCGTAGAAATCAGCGCCAGGGATGGGCTCGGCCACGAGTTTGCCATTGCGGGCAAAGAGCAGGCCGCGCGCCGGGTCGAAGTCGAGGTCAACGACATCGCCCTTGCGGACCAAACCGCTGGCCGTGATTTGCTGGGCAAAGCGTTGCACTCGCGGCGCCAGCTGCGGCCAGGCTTCGGGCGGGCTGTTGCGTTCCATGCCCTTGTTCAAGGCCTTGACGAACTCCGCCGCCGGCACGTCCGTCAGCATGCGCAACTGCAGCCGCTTGGGGCCCATCTGCGCCAGCGCCTGCGCTGCAGTGTGGGCGCGCTCCGGCAGGTACAGGCCGACGACATAACCCTTGAACCAAGCGACTTCGCGCACGCCGGTTCCGTTGAGCTGGGTGTCGGTGTTGGCCAGCCGCAGGCGGGTGGCAAAAGGTGGGCCTTCCACCCGGCGCGGTGGGTCTTGCGCTTGGGTCTCGGTCTGGGCCTGGGCAATGCCGCCAGCGGCCAGCACAAGCAGCATCAGCAGTCGTCGAATCAGGAGCATGGGATGGATGGTGTCGCGGCCACGGGTTTATGCAAGAACGCGCATGGTGCCCTGCCGGACGACCGCGCGCCGTGCGGGAACCCACACGGCCGGCAAGGCTGCACCGACGACGCGGTGGTCATCCAGCCAGCGCGCGCTGCGCAAGTGCCCAGTCGATGTGTTCCTGAACCAGCACGTCTGCGGCATCGCGCGCGCCTTGCAGGGCTTGCGCTACATCGGCGTCACCGGTGTCGCGCCAGGCATTTCCCAGGCTCACGGCCAGGTTGCGGCGCCAGCGCGTCCAGCCGATGCGGCGAATGGCGCTGCCTTCGGTGCCGCGCAGAAACTGCGCCTCATCCCAAGCCCACAGCTGCAGCAGCGTGCCGTGCGACAGGCCCTCGCGTTCGTCAAAGTCCGGCAGTGCGCTGCGCTGCGCGTACTTGTTCCAGGGGCAGGCCAGTTGGCAGTCGTCGCAGCCATAGATGCGGTTGCCGATCAGCGGCCGCAGTTCGGGTGCGATGGCGCCGGCATGTTCAATGGTGAGGTAGCTGATGCAGCGCCGCGCATCCAGCCGGTAAGGCGCCACGATGGCCTGTGTGGGGCAGATGGTGATGCAAGCGCTGCACTGGCCGCAGTGGGCGCTGACGGGTTCATCGGTGGGCAGGTCCAGGTCGATGAAGATCTCGCCCAGAAAGAACATCGACCCCCCGTCGCGCGACAGCGCCAGCGTGTGCTTGCCGCGCCAGGCCAGGCCTGCGCGGGTGGCCAGTTCGACTTCCAGCACGGGCGCGGAATCAGTGAAGACGCGGTGGCCGAAAGGGCCGACGGCTGCACTCAACTTGTCAGTCAGCTGCTGCAGACGGCCCCGCAGCACCTTGTGGTAATCCCGCCCACGGGCGTACAGCGAGATGACCGCGCGGGCGGGGTCGCGCAGGGCGGCGTGTTCTTCCGCCGCCCAGTGGTCGTCGGCGGCCCACGGCAGGTAGTCCATGCGCACGCTGATCACGCGCACCGTGCCTGGAATCAGCTCGGCCGGCCGCGCACGCTTGAGCCCGTGCGCCGCCATGTAGCCCATGCCGCCATGGAAACCCGCTGCCAGCCAATCCGCAAGCCCGGCTTCGGCCTGCGCCAGGTCCACGCCAGTGATGCCGATCTGGGAGAATCCCAGCCCATGCGCCCACTCACGCAGCTGCAAAACGAGCTGCTCCTTGCGGATGGGGTTGATTTGATGGTCACCGGGCATGCACCCATTCTAGAAACCCGCACTTTGCGTTGGGCCCGGGAAGCCGACTGCGCCGCCTTTGCGCAGGCGCTGGCCACGCGGCCCGCACTTCGCGAGGCCTGCATTGAACTGCGTGGCCCGCTGGGCGCCGGCAAGACCACCTTCGTGCGCCACCTGCTGCGTGCCATGGGCGTCACCGGCCGCGTCAAGAGCCCGACTTACGCGGTGCTGGAGTCTTACCACCTGGGCGACCTGACTATTTCGCACCTGGACTTCTACCGCTTTGTCGACACGCGCGAAGGCCTGGACGCGGGGCTGCGCGATGTCTTTGCAGAGCCGGGCCTGAAGCTGGTGGAGTGGCCGCAGAACGCCGCTGCTTTGTTGCCACCAGCCGACCTGCGCATCCACATCGAGACCGAAGCCGACGATCAACGCACGGTGATGGTTGAAGCGGGCACGGTGCGCGGCCTGTCGCTGTTGCAGTGAAGTCGCGATGAATCCGCGATGAATCCGCAGTGACCGCAAACACCTCCCGCCGCACCGCGCTGCGGTCGATGGGCCAACTGGCCCTGCTGCTGGGCGCGCATGACATCGCCATGGCCGCCAACATTGTCGCCGTGCGTTTGTGGCCGGCGCGCGACTACACGCGCGTGACCATCGAATCCGACCAGGCCCTGCAGGCCACCCACTTGTTGACCCAAGCGCCGCAGCGCCTGGTGGTGGACATCAGCAACCTGGAACTCAGCCCCGCGCTGCGCGACCTGGTGGGCGCCGTGCGCGCCGACGACCCCTTCATCACAGGCGTCCGCGTGGGCCAGTTTCAGCCCCGTGTGGTGCGGCTGGTTTTTGACTTGAAGCAACCGGTGCGGCCTGAACAGTTCACGCTGGCACCTGTGGCGGCCTACCGGCACCGGTTGGTGTTTGACCTGTTCCCGGTGCAGGAAGCCGACCCGCTGCTGGGACTGATCCGCGACAAGGAAGCGGCCGAGCAGCGCGCCGCACGGGTCGTGCAAGACGCGCTGGGTGAACTGATTGCGCGCGTCGACAAGCCGCTTGCCCAGGGTCTGCCCGCCGCACAAGCCCCACAAGCACCACACTCTGCGGCCAGCGTCATGCCACCGCCCCTGCCGCCTCTGGTCGCTGCATCAGCGCCACCGCCCGTGGCGCTGGGCACCCCGGCGTCGGCAGCTCCACATGCCCCCGCCACCGCCGAAGAGCGCCGCCGCGTGGACCGCCTCGTCATCGTGGCCCTCGACCCCGGGCACGGCGGCGAAGACCCCGGCGCCGTTGGCCCGACTGGCCTGCGTGAAAAGGATGTGGTGCTGGCGGTGGCGCTGCAACTGCGCGACAAGCTCAATGCCGTGCCTGGCATGCGCGTGATGATGACTCGCGACGCCGATTTCTTCGTGCCGCTGCAAGAGCGCGTGCGCAAGGCGCGGCGGGTGCAGGCCGACCTTTTCGTCAGCATCCACGCCGATGCGTTCTTCAAACCCGAAGCGCGCGGGGCCAGTGTCTTTGCGCTCAGCACCAAGGGCGCCACCAGCAGTGCCGCGCGCTGGATGGCCGAGCGCGAAAACTCCGCCGACCAGGTGGGCGGCATCAACGTCGCCAATGTGCGCGACGCGCAGGTACTGCGTGCGATGCTGGACATGAGCACCACGGCGCAGATCAAGGACAGCCTGAAGATCGGCAACGAAGTGCTGTTGCGCATTGGCCGTGTCGGCCGCCTGCACAAGGGCCAGGTCGAACAGGCCAGCTTTGCGGTGCTGAAGGCGCCGGACATTCCAAGCATCCTCGTGGAGACGGCGTTCATCTCCAACCCCGAAGAAGAAAGCCGGCTGCGCGATGCGGCTTTCCGCAGCGAACTTGTGGCGGCGCTGGCCAGCGGCATCAGGAGGTACTTTGAACGCAACCCTCCCTTGACCAGAAAGCGGCAGCTGTAGCCGTCAGCGCGGGTCCTTCGGGCTTAGCAACACCAAGCCGATGGCGGCCACCATCAAGGCCACCGCCGTCCAGTCCTGCCAGTGCAGTGCCTCGCCCAGCAGCAGGGCGCCGCTGAAGACGCCCAGCACGGGAATCAGCATCACGCTGACGGAACTTGCCACCGGCGGCATGGTGCGCGCGAGGTAGAACCACGCCGCGTGGGCGAAGCCAAACACACCCACCGCGTTGTAACCGATTGATGCCCAGACATGCGGCTCGGGCGCGCGCCAGGCGCCACGCTCGAAGACCAGCGTCAACAGGCACATGACGCCGGCGGTGGCGGCCGTCATCCAGAACACGATGGCCAGCAAGGGCACGGTCAGCGTAGACCGGCGCAGACGGTGCGTGCCCAGCGCCCACACCGCTGCTGCAACGACGACTGCCATGGCTGCCCACGGCGCACCACTGAAGCGCGTGAATTCGCCGGCCAGCAACAGCACCACACCCAGCGCCGCTGCCGCCACCCCCAACATCTGGCGCAGCGCCAGGCGGTCCCGCCAAAGCGCATAGCCCCAGATCGCGGCAAAGATCGGCATCGTATAGCCGAGGATCGCCGACCGGCCCGAGCTGAGCTGCGACACGCCGATGATGACGATGACGTGCCAAACCACCATGTTCAGCAGCGTCAACAGCGCCAGTTCCGGCCAGTGGCGGCGTGGCACGGCAAAAGGCACTTTCAACCACAGCAGCGCGGCGCCCAGCACCGGCAAGCCCAGCAGCATCGACAGCGCCCGAAAAGCCAGTGGCGGGTAGGCCATGGGCGCGCCGGGCAAGCCGCTGACGCCCACTTTCATGACAGGCCAGTTCAGCCCCCACACCAGGGTCAGCAGCACCAGCACCCAGAGTTGGCGCGCAGTCGGTCTCATGGCCTCATGGCCTCATGGCCTCATGGCTCGCGCGCGCCAATGAAGCGCTTGCGGCGGAACAGGAGCCACAGCCCCGCCACCACGGCCCCCATCATGCCGACGGCGATCCAGACGCCCGTGGCCGTGTGGATCAGCGGCAGGCTGTCGAAGTTCATGCCGAAGAAGCCCGTGATCAGGTTCAGTGGCATGAAGATGGCCGTTAGCGCGGTCAGCGTGCGCATGATGTCGTTGGTGCGGTGGCCCAGTGCCGAGAAGTGCATCTGCACGGCCGTCTCCGCGCTTTGCTCCAGCCGCCGCACATGGGTCAGCACACGCTCGATGTGTTCAAGCACGTCGCGCGAACGCACGCGCAGCAG
The DNA here is from genome assembly GCA_043716775.1 of Rubrivivax sp. GTDB lineage: Bacteria > Pseudomonadota > Gammaproteobacteria > Burkholderiales > Burkholderiaceae_C > Rubrivivax. The sequence continues at coordinate 272 of JAYSYB010000545.1, read as the reverse complement.
TTCGCGGTCACGCTGCGCCTGGGTGTTGGCCTCAGTCGGCCATTCATCCAGCGCGTCGATCCATTCCTGCACGGCAGCGCGCTGGTCTTCACAGGTGTCTTCCAGCATGTGCAGCGCGTTGCGGGATTCAAGCAGCATGGGCCAGTCATCGAAGCGGCTGCGCGGGTCCAGCAGTTCTTGCTGCAGATGCACGAGCTGTTTGGTGAGCAGGCGGCGCAGGTCCAGGTAGCTGTCCACCATGTGGTTGATCATGCGCAGCATCAAGTCGGCCG
>JAYSYB010000544.1:0-3227 GCA_043716775.1 Rubrivivax sp. | reverse complement strand
AAGCCGGCGGCACGCTGTCGGGCGCGCAGGCTGCCAACACGGCCGAGCAGATGGCCGAGCAGATGCAGACCGCCATGCGCAACACCCGCGCCGCGTCGATGAAGGCCGCGCAAGCCCTGGCCGAGAGCTACACGGCGATGGTCAGCGGCGTGTTGATCGGCATGTCTGAGGCGCTGCAATCGGGTGGCGCAGCGAAAAAAGCCAAGGGAAAGTAGCGGCAAGGCTGGAGCGGGTTGCCGCCCGGGGCGCTGCGCTGATTGCGCCAGACGACGCAGTTTTGCACAGGATGAATCTCGCGACTTCAGTTCGCCACCGGGTTCAAGGTGTTGGCGTCGCGGGCCAGGAGCCATCGGCCGTCGCGCTGTTTGCGGTACACGGTGATCCGATGAGCCGCTAGCGTCATTGCTTTTCCGTCGGCGCACGGTGTCACGGACAACGAGTCCCGGCACCGTGTGCAGGCCACTGCGCCGACGACCACCACCTCTTCCAAGTCGCTGATGCAACGGATCTGACATTGCCGGTGGGCAGTCTCAAAGCCGGTTGGAGATTCATCCTTGCCGAACGGCGCTCGGCCCGGACTCCGGAACACGGCGTCGTCCGCCATCAAGCCTGGCAAGCGGACAAGATCGCCGGCAGTGACGGCATCAATCCAGGTGGTGTGCACCGCACGGACAGCTCGCTCATCAGATTCCATCTGCTGGCCTCCACTGCCAGAAGTTTGATCACGCGTACTTGAGTTTCAAGGTGATGCTCAAGGCCCCGCCTTGGCGAAATCCCAGCTGGATTTGCGGGGCCGAACTTCGGCCTGCTTGTCGACCAGTCGCAGCGGCAGATGCAAGGCTGCGGCCGTTTTTGGGTGGACTGCGGAAGGTTCCCGCCAGCAGTCGAACACCGGTGCAACCCACTGATCGTGACTCTTGCGGTGATTCTGACCGTCGCCCTACACTGCCGCCCATGAAAAACGCCGTCATTTCAGGCACTGGCCTGTACCAGCCGCCCCACGTCATCACCAACACAGAACTGGTGGAGGCTTTCAATGCCTACGCTGACCTTCAGGACAATCGCAACGCGCTGCGCATCGCGGCTGGTGACCTGCCGGCGCTGACGCGTTCCAGCGTCGAATTCATCGAAAAAGCCTCGGGCATCAAGCAGCGTTACGTCATTGACAAGGCCGGCGTGCTCGACCCCACGCGCATGAAGCCGCGTTTCACGCCGCGGCCCGACGAAGACTTGAGCCTGATGGCCGAGATTGCGGTCGACGCCGCAAAGAAGGCGATGGCCGCAGCCGGCAAGGAAGGCAAGGACATCGACGCCGTGCTCTGCGCCGCCGCCAACATGCAGCGCGCCTACCCGGCGATGGCCTGCGAGGTCCAGGCCGCCATCGGTGCCGGCGGTTATGGCTTCGACATGAACGTGGCCTGCAGTTCAGCCACCTTTGCCATCGAGCAAGCCGTCAACGCGGTGAAGAGCGGCAGCGCGAAATGCGTGCTGGTGGTCAACCCCGAAATTACGTCGGCGCACCTGGAATGGCGCGACCGCGACTGCCACTTCATCTTTGGCGATGTCTGCACGGCGGTGATCGTCGAGGCCGCTGACACCGCCACCTCAACCGACCGCTGGCAGATCCTGGGCACGAAGCTCGTGACGCAGTATTCCAACCACATCCGCAACAACGCCGGTTTCATGAACCGCTGCGAAGACACCGACCCCGACTCGCGCGACAAGACCTTCATGCAGGAAGGCCGCAAGGTCTTCAAGGAAGTGGTGCCGATGGCCGCCCGACACATCGAACAGCACCTGCACGCGCTGGGCTTCGAGCCCACCCACGTGCGCCGCTTCTGGCTGCACCAAGCCAACCTCTCCATGAACCAGCTGATCGTGAAGAAACTGGTGGGTCAGGACGTGGGCGATGACCTGGCGCCGATCATCCTGAGCGAGTACGCCAACACGGCAAGTGCCGGTTCGATCATTGCCTTCCACCACCACCACGCCGACCTGGAGGTGGGCGACATGGGCGTGATCTGCTCTTTTGGCGCGGGCTACTCGGTGGGCAGCGTGGTGGTGCGGCGGTTGTAGACCGCCAGGACTTCTGGCGGGAAACGGTCCCACACGTATTCGGTGACCGTTGCACCGCGCTCCAGTTCTACCGATGAGTTCAACCAGCCGCTGTCGGCGGCTGGGGGCGCTGCGGACTGGGCTTGGTCAAGGGTGACGTATTCGCCTAGCGGCGCTGCGGCGGTGATGCGCCAGGCCTTGCGTGCAGCAGGCGGTGCGGGTGTGTGCTTGTTCATCGGGGACCCCCATGAATACAGCGGCCACCTTAGCGACAAAGCGTGGCTTTTGAACGCGTCCTACACGTCGCGCGGCCTGGAAACTAGGGGGTGCCTTTGTGGCGCATCCGGCTCCGCCGTTCGCTGCGGCGCAAGGCGCACCGCTGCAGGGTGCTGAGCTATCCTGCTGCATGGCAGAACCCACCTTTTTCTGGCACGACTACGAAACCTTCGGCCGCGTGCCGCGCCGCGACCGCCCGGCGCAGTTTGCCGGCGTGCGCACCGACGCCGACCTCAACGAGGTGGCGCCACCGGTGATGTGGCACTGCCAGCCGGCGCCCGACACCTTGCCCGACCCGGAAAGTGTGCTGCTGACCGGCATCCTGCCGCAGACCGCCCTGCAGCAGGGCCTGCCAGAACACGAATTTGCAGCCCGCATCGAAGCTGAATTGGCGCGCGATGGCACCGTGGGCGTGGGCTACAACAGCATCCGCTTTGACGACGAGGTAACGCGCTTCCTGTTCTGGCGCAATCTCATCGACCCTTACGCCCGCGAATGGCAAAACGGCTGCGGCCGGTGGGACTTGATGGACGCTGTTCGCTGCACCTGGGCGCTGCGACCTGAAGGCATCCAGTGGCCCACCCACCAAACGGGTGAGATGAGCGGCAAGCCGTCGTTCAGGCTGGAACAACTGACGGCGGCCAACGGCCTGGCGCACGAGGCCGCGCACGATGCACTGAGCGACGTGCGCGCCACGCTGGCGCTCGCGCGCCTGATCAAACAACGGCAGCCCAAGCTCTGGGACTTTTGCCTCAAGCTGCGCAAGAAGGACGCCGTGCTGGCCGAGATCGGCCACGGCAAGCCTTTTGTGCACCTGTCAGGCATGTACGCGGTAGAGCGCGGCTGCCTGGCCATCGTCTGGCCCCTGGCGCAGCACCCCACCAACAAAAACGAAG
>JAYSYB010000543.1:0-3242 GCA_043716775.1 Rubrivivax sp. | reverse complement strand
AGTTCGAACTGGTTGATGCTCTTGCCCATGATGGCAAAGGTCTGCAGCAGCAGCTTCATGGTGTCACCCGTGGCATTGCCGTCAGGCGGCGATGAGATGTCCACCGCAATCACCATTTCAGCTCCCATCTGGCGCGCAAAACGCACCGGAACCGGAGACACCAGGCCGCCGTCGACATACTCGCGGTTGCCGATCTTCACCGGCTGAAAAACCGCCGGCACCGAGCTGGATGCGCGCACTGCCTGACCCGTGTCACCGCGCTCAAAGAGCACGGCGGTGCCGCTGTCCAGGTCAGTGGCCACGATACCCAGGCGCAGCTTCGACTGTTCGATGGCCAGGCCGGCTGTTGCGTCGCGCACGTAACGCGCCAGCGCGTCGCCGCGAATCATGCCGCGGCTGGGGAAGGCCCAGTCGGTGATGGCGCCTTCGTCCATCGTCAGGGCCAGCGTAGCCAGCTCGGCGCCGTTCTTGCCATGGGCGTAAAGCGCAGCCACCAGGCTGCCGGCGGAGGTGCCGACGACCAGGTCGGGTCGGATGCCCGCCTCTTCCAGCACCTGGATGACGCCGATGTGGGCGAAGCCGCGCGCCGCGCCACCGCCCAACGCCAGGCCGAGCCGCGGCGGTCGCGTGGGTTTGGATGCGGGGACCGGCAGAACCGGCGCGGCGGGCTGAGCCGGGGCTGGCGCTGCGGTTGGCGGTGTCTGGCACCCCGCCAAGCCAGCGGCAGCTGCCAGGAGAAACACGCGGCGCGAAGGGCATTGACTTGCAAGCGGGGGGCTGGCCATGCGGCATTCTAGGAAGCCGGCAGCTGCGCAGCGCTGCATATCTAAACGCCCATATCCAAACGCACATATCCAAATGCACATATGCAAGCAACTTCTTTGTAGTTCCCTGAAATAGACAGACTTCCTATCGTTCGCACATCGGTCAGGCCTGTCGCCCGGCCCGTGGACGCGTCTCTCTCACATGGACTTTCTTGCAGTGCTCAGTGGTTTCGGTGTTGGCGCCATCGTCGGCATGACCGGCGTTGGTGGCGGCTCGCTGATGACGCCTCTGCTGATGAGCGTCTTCGGCCTGGCGCCGGCCGTCGCCATCGGCACCGACCTCTGGTTTGCCGCCATCACCAAGTCGGGCGGCAGCTGGGTGCACCACAAGCTGGGCCACGTGGACTACCGGGTCACGGGCCTCTTGCTGGCGGGCAGCCTGCCGGCCACCGTGGCAACCATTGCCGTCATGCATTTCACCGGCATCACCAAGGGCTGGGCCGGTGCACTGACCGTGGCGCTGGGCGTCGCCTTGCTGCTGACCGCACTGGCAGTCGCGTACCGCAGTTTCTGGACGGCACTGGGGCTGCGCCTGGAACGCTGGCTGCCTGAGCAGCGCCGCGCAGCGCTGACGGTGGCGTCTGGCGCACTGCTGGGTGTGCTGGTTTCGCTCAGTTCGATTGGGGCCGGTGCCATCGGGGCCACACTTCTCTTGCTGCTGTACCCGCGCTTACCGGCGCACCGCATCGTCGGCACCGACATCGCGCACGCCGTGCCGCTGACGCTGGTGGCCGGCATTGGCCACGCCACGCTGGGCAACGTTGAATGGGGCCTGCTGACCGCCTTGCTGCTGGGTTCCTTGCCCGGCATCTGGCTCGGCGCCCGATTGACCAAAGCCATGCCCGAACGCCTGGTGCGCGCCGTCCTGTGTCTGGCGCTGGTAAGCGCAGGCCTCAAGGTTCTTGCCTGACAACTTCTCGAATCTCATGTACGCCTACACCGACCCCGACCGTCAGTTCCTGCGCGCCCGCGCTGCGCAGTACCGCGACCAGCTGACGCGCCACCTGATCGGTGAACTGCCCGACGAGGAATTCCGCCCGCTGCGCTTGCAGAACGGTTGGTATGTGCAGCGCCACGCGCCCATGCTGCGCGTCGCCGTGCCCTATGGCGAACTCAGCAGCCGCCAGCTGCGGCAACTGGGCCGCATCGCCCGCGACTTCGACCTGCAGGACGCCGGCATGGCCACTGAGCGCGGCGGCTTCGGCCACTTCACCACCCGCCAGAACCTGCAGTTCAACTGGATCCCGCTGGAGCGCAGCGCCGAGGTGATGGAACTGCTGGCCGACGTGGACATGCACGGCATCCAGACCAGCGGCAACTGCATCCGCAACATCACCAGCGACGCGCTGGCCGGCATCGCACCTGACGAAGACGTCGACCCGCGCCCGTACTGCGAAATCCTGCGCCAGTGGAGCACGCTGCACCCCGAATTTGCCTTCCTGCCGCGCAAGTTCAAGATCGCCGTCACGGGCGCGCGTGAAGACCGTGCCGCCACCGACTGGCACGACATCGGCCTGACGCTGCGCCGCAATGCAGCGGGTGAGGTGGGCTTCCGGGTGGCGGTGGGCGGTGGCATGGGCCGCACACCGGTCATTGCGACGGAATTCAATGCCTTCGTGCCCTGGCAGCAGATTCTTGTCTACATCGAAGCCGTCGTGCGCCAGTACAACCTGCACGGCCGGCGCGACAACATGTACAAGGCGCGCATCAAGATCCTCGTCAAGGCCGAGGGCGCGCGTTTTGTCGATGCGGTCAACCGTGAATTCGAAGCGCTGCTTGCGGACCCGGCGACGCCGCTGATCCCGCAAGCCGAGCTCGACCGCGTGGCCAGGAGCTTCCCGTTGCCCCCGGCCCTGGCCGACATCGCGCCCACTGCAAACGCCCACCCGCCGCTGCCTGCCTACACCCGCTGGCTGCAACGCAATGTGCAGGCGCACCGCGTGCCGGGCTACCGCGCGGTAACGCTGTCGCTGAAGCGCGCGGGCCTGCCGCCGGGTGATGCAACGGCCGACCAGATGGACGGCGCCGCCGCGCTGGCCGACCGCTATTCACTGGGTGAATTGCGGGTCACCCACGACCAGAACCTGCTGCTGCCCTGGGTGCGCGAGAGTGAGCTGCGCGCACTCTGCTGGCCGCGCGGGAAGGCGGCTTCGCCACGCCCAACATCGGCCTGTTGACGGACATGATCGCCTGCCCCGGCGGTGACTTGTGCGCACTGGCCAACGCGCGATCAATCCCCATCGCTGCAGCCATCACCGAGCGTTTTGACGATCTCGATGAACTGCACGACATCGGCGACATCGACCTCCACATCAGCGGCTGCATCAACAGCTGCGGGCACCACCACAGCGGGCACATCGGCATCCTGGGCGTCGACAAGGACGGCAAGGAGTGGTACCAGGTCAGCGTGGCCGGGGC
>JAYSYB010000542.1:0-3247 GCA_043716775.1 Rubrivivax sp. | reverse complement strand
TCGTCACCATCCTGCACCTGCACCGCTTGGCGCTGCACGGCGCCGGTACGGTTCTCCATGTCCAGTTCCACCTTGGCGGTGATCGCGCCACGCTTATTGCTCACCGAAACCAGCTTGACGAATGGCTTGTTGCCGGCGCCTTCCACCGTGGCGGCGGCGACCTCAATCTGCTTGACCAGCTTCTGTTCGAACGCGTCCACGGCGTCCAGCCGGTAGACCATGTTGTGCTTGTCCACATGGGTGGCCGAGTAGCGCAGGCTGCACAGCGGGTCCATGCGGTCCAGGGCCCGCTTGCCCCGGCCGTCGATGCCGCCGTCGACGCTCTGGGGCTCGTCGACGATGAGGATCGGCCGCGTCTGGCGGATCAGATCGATGGGCTTTTCGCCACCGGTCTTCTCGCTGGCGCGGTACATCACGTTCTTCGACTTTTCGCGCCGCCGTGATTCGTCCGACTCTTCCGCCGCGGCCTCTTCTTCGTCGCCGAACTTGTTGATGGCGCCGACGGTGATGACCATGATCTGCACATTGGGGCTGGTGGCGAAGTTGCGCACCTGGCCCAGCTTGGCCGAGTCGTACTGGAAGAACTCGTAGCCCTTGGCGCCGGGGTACAGGCCCTCCAGGTGGTCGCGCGTGATCTCCAGCGTCTTGTTTACGCCCTCCTTGATGGCGACCGACGGCACGACGATGACGAACTTGGTGAAGCCGTAGCGCTTGTTCAGCTCGAACACCGTGCGCAGGTAGACGTAGGTCTTGCCGGTGCCGGTTTCCATCTCGACCGTGAAGTCGCCCGACAGCTTGGTCGACGGCGGCAGGCCGTTGCGCAGCTGGATGGCCTTGAGGTTGTCGTCCACCTCGTCGTCCAGCAGGGTCAGTCGGTTGCCTACGCCCCCCTGCGGGGTCTCGGCCATGCCCTCCAGCGTGCCTTGCAGCGGGCTGGTGGTGTCGGCATCATCGGTCGTGCCGGCGGCACGCAAGGTGACGGTGAATTCCGAGCGGCACACCTCTTGGCCGCGGAACAGGTCGCACACCGCCTCGATGGCGCTGGCCTGGTAGGGAAGATCCGCTTCGAAGTGCAGTTTCACGTTGAAGTCTCAGGTTCGTTTGCTCTTCGAGAGGGCGAAGAAATCAATGAAATCAATGGGTTACGGTGGCCTTGATTGCTAGGCTTTGCTAAGCGCGTGATCCGTAGCAAAGCCAGCCCGCGGCCCCAGTTTCCAGATCGGCGCCGCCTTGGGCCCCGTGCGCTCAATCAGGCCGCCGCGCCGCATGGCCTGCAGCAGGTTGCGCATCTTGTTCAGCTTCTGGGCGGTGTCCAGCACCGCCGGCAGCTTCTCCAGGATCAGATCGTCCAGGTCCTGCCGGCTGGCCTGGCTGTACCTTTGCAGGTAATTCAGGATCAGCGTCTGGTAGTGCTGGTCGTCCAGCCCCCGGTTGTGGATGTAGCGCGCCTTCTGGCTGGCCCAGTCGGCCACCTTGGCCGAGATGAAGTGGTTCGGCGCACGGCCCTCGATCAGCTTCAGCGTGCGCAGTTCGCGCGCTTCTTCGGGGGTCAGGTTGCGGCGCTTTTGCACCTTGTCCAGCAGCAGCACTTGGTGCAGCGTTAGGTCGGCCCGCTTCATCAGCGCCTGGGTGTACTTGACGTCCAGCACCTGCCGCGTGATGGCCACCTCCACCCTGGGGTGGCCCTGCGCCGTCACCTCCAGCGAGTAGTCGGGCAGTGGGAAGAACCGCGCCCGCTGGGTTTCGAACATGCGCCGGATGCCACTGCCCACCTGGTCGATCATGCGCAGCCTGATCATGCCGTCGATCAGCCACTGGTTGCGGTAGTGCTCGGGCGGTGATTCGTTCTCCAGCATCCATTCCACGCTGGGCGGGATGAACTGGCCCAGGTTGCTGAACACCAGCCTGTCTGGGTGCTCCACCACGTTGATCTTGCCGCCCAGGGCATAGTCTTGGTGGGCCACGCAGTTGTGCAGCGCCTCGCGGATCACCCAGGGGTCGTACCAGGGCACGGGGGTGGGAAACAGCGTGCCGTCGGGCATGTACTCGGTGGTTTCGTTGCGGATGCGCTGAAACACTTTCTCGGTCGACAACACCAGCGGCATGCCGAAGTGCTGCGACGGGCCGGTGATGCCGGCCACATCACGCAGCAGCCAGGTGATCTTGGCGTCCACCGGCGACAGGAAGTGCGCCGCTTCGTCGCGGCCCAGCAGCAGCAGAGCCGACCGGGTGACCTGCCCCTGCTTGGTGATGTGGGCCTTGTTGAGCAAGGTGGCCACCGGCCATGCGGCAGCGTCGCGCCGAATCTGGTCATGGCGGGCCGGGTCGGTCTCGATCTTGACCAGGTACTCGGTGAACCGCTTGCGCGCCATGTCCACGGCGTCGGGGTCCAGATCGTCCAGCGTTGCACCGGGCACCCCGGCGCCAGACCAGTCTTCCTTCTGGCCCAGCAACGACCACAGCCTTGCCTCCTTCGCCGGATGCTCAGACAGTTTGGTCTTGTGGCTGTCGATGCGGATGTACCGCACCGCCTGAAAGGCCACCGGCGCGCCCCGCGCCGGATGGATCTCCAGCATCACCACCTTGCCCTGCGGGTGCTGGCAGACGTGGAACTGAAAGTCAGCCCGGGGCGCCGTCATCTGCTGCAGCCACATCACCAGGGACTGGTTGCCTGCGGCCTTGCGCGCCAGCGGATCGAAGGTGGTGCCCAGCACGGTGTGCGAGCCATCCTCCACACCCCACACCAGCCAGGCGCGGCTGTGCCCGTCCAAGGCAGCCGTGTTGGCCAGCGCCGACAGGTACTGACCAATCTCTTCGGGCTGAGCCAAGTTCGACTTGAACTCGACCGTGGCGGCCTCGTGCGGCAGGCCGCACAAGGTCTTCAGGGTCTCGAGCAGGGCGGGCTGGTCCACCTACAGGCTCCGCACCCGGGCGATGCCGTGCTGTTCCAGGATGGCGGCCAGGTTGCTCTTGGCCACGTCATCGGCAAAGGCGCTGTCGCGGAACACGCAGGTGGTGTCGCCCGCCGGTGCCTGCTGCTGGTGCCAGGCCACGATGCCCAGGGCCAGCGGCTCAGCATCGGCTACGGTAATGCTGGTGTCCAGGCAGGCCATCAGCACGCCGCCACCAACGCTGTGAACGGTCTTGCCAGCGATGCTCTTGTGCTCGATGGGCACGCAGAGATCCAGGCCCAGCTTCAGCAGCAGTTCGTACAGAACGTCGGACTCTGTGCGACCGGCGTCCAGGT
>JAYSYB010000541.1:0-3254 GCA_043716775.1 Rubrivivax sp. | reverse complement strand
TCGAGTACGGCCTGGGTGCAGAAATCGGCATCAGCACCGACAAGTTCCACGCCCGTGGGCCGGTGGGGCTGGAGGGACTGACATCGCTGAAGTGGGTGGTGCTGGGGCAGGGCGAAGTGCGCACATGAACGGCGGCCCATGAACACCGGCCTGCTGGCCGTGTTGGTGGTGGCGGCCGTGCTGCTGTTCTGGGTGATCGGCGCCTACAACCGGCTGGTGGTCATGCGCAACGGCATTGCCGATGCGTGGGGCAAGATGCAGGACGCGCTGGCGCAGCGCGGCGCGGCAGTCGTCCCCCTGGTGGCGGCGCTGCGCGAGCCGATGGCGGCTGAACAAGGGGCGCTGGACACCTGGCTGGCCGCCCACGCCGACGCCACCAAGACCGCCAGCGCGATGGCTGCCAAACCGATGGTTGAAGCGAACGCGCAGGCCTGGGTGGCCGCAGAAACCGCGCTGGCCGCGGCGGCCAGCCGCGTGCTTGCGCTGCTGGACCAACACGGCGAATTCAGCCACACCGACCCCGTGGCTGCCCTGGCCACCACCTGGCGCGAAGGCCAGGCGCGGCTGCCCTTTGCGCGCCAGCTCTTCAACGACGCGGCCATGGCCTACAACGACGCGATTGCGCTCTTTCCCACCCAACTGGTGGCGCGGGGATTCGGCCTCAGCCGTGCCGGTTTGATCTGAAGGGCGTGCGTAGAACACCCCAATGGCAAGCCTGTCGCCAGGCCTGCAGAATCGGCCCTGCTGACAGCACGAGGAGACAGCGATGCCCAGATTCCCGCGCGCCCTAAGGGCCGCAGCACTTGCCGCACCTGCGGCATCCGCCGCGCTTGGCGCGCTTGGCGCGCTTGGCGCGTTTACAACACGCGCAGCAGCCGCTGCCGCCACCGCCCTGACCCTGGCCGCCCCCTGCGCCTTGGCGCAGGACGCCAACCTGGGCCGCAACCTGGCTGCCACCTGCGCCAACTGCCACGGCACGGGTGGCCAGTCGCGCGGTGAAGTGAAGTCACTCGCCGGCCTGCCGGCCGAAAGCATCGTTGCGGCCTTCAACGCCTACAAGGCCGGCACCTTGCCGGCCACGGTGATGCACCAAATCGCCAAAGGCTACAGCGACGAACAGGTCAAGCTGATCGCCGGTTACCTGGCTGCGCAGCAGCCGAAGAAATGACGGGCCGCGCCATGAAACAGAACTTCGAACTCTCACGCCGCCGCCTCTTGAGCGCCGGCACTGCGCTGTCGGCACTCACGCTGGCGGGGTGTGCAACAAGCAGCAGCACAGGCCCCTCCATCGGCCGCGTCGTCATCGTCGGCGGCGGCTTTGGCGGCGCCACCGCCGCGCACTACCTGAAGATGTGGGGCGGCAACATCGACGTGACGCTGGTCGAGCGCAGCGCCGCGTTCGTCTCTTGCCCCATCAGCAACCTGGTGCTGGGCGGGCACAAGCAGATGGCCGACATCACGCGCAGCTACAGGGGCCTGCAGGCGCTGGGCGTGAAGCTCGTGCAAGGCGAAGTGACGGCTGTCGATGCCGGCGCAAAGAAGGTGCGCCTGGCCAACGGCAGCGAGTTGCCCTACGACCGCTTGATCCTCTCACCCGGCGTGGACTTCATGCTCGACAGCACCGCCGGTCTGGCCGCTGCGCTGGACAGCGGGCGGGTGCTGCACGGCTGGAAGGCCGGCCCGCAAACCATGGCCTTGCGCCAGCAGCTGCAGGCCATGCCCGACGGCGGCGTCTTTGCGATGAGCATCCCCAAGGTGCCCTACCGCTGCCCGCCCGGGCCCTATGAACGGGCCTGCATGGTCGCGAGTTATTTCAAGCAGCACAAGCCCAGGTCCAAGGTGCTGGTGCTGGACGCGAACCCCGAAGTCCAGAGCAAGAAGGCACTCTTCGAGAAAGCCTTCAAGGACCACTACAGCGGTCTGCTGGAATACCGGCCCAACAACGAATTGAAGGAAGTGGTGGTGGGCACCTCAGGCCAGCTCGCGGCGAAGCTGGAATTCGACGACCTGAAGGTCGATGTGCTCAACGTCATTCCGCCGCAGCGCGGTGGCGACATCGCGCGCAGCGCGGGCCTCTTGAACATGAACAGCCGCTGGGTTGGCGTCAACTGGCTGACGATGGAAAGCACCGCCGCGCCCGGCATCCACGTGCTGGGCGACGCCACCTTCAGCGCGCCGGCCATGCCCAAGAGCGGGCACATGGCCAACCAGCATGCCAAGGTGGCGGCTGCCGCCATCATCGACATGCTGCAGGGCAAGCCGGTGAATGCCACGCCGGTGGTGATGAACACCTGCTACAGCTTCGTCACCGCCAGCGACGTGGTGCACGTGGCCAGCGTGCACCAGTACGACAGCGTGGACAAGACCTTCAAGGCCGTGCCTGGCTCGGGCGGTGTCTCGGCCGCGGCCAGCGCGGTGGAAGGCCGCTATGCGCTGAGCTGGGCGGACAACATCTGGGCCGACACGCTTGCGTTATGAGCCGCAGCGAACGAAGAGCCTGCACATGATCCGACGCAGCCTGCTCTGCAGCACCGCCGCGCTGGCCTTTGGGGCTGGCGTTGCACTGTCCCAGGCGCAGGCCCAGGCCCAGGCGCAGGCCCAGGCCCAAGACTCAGCGTGGCCGAACAAGCCGGTGAAGATCGTCGTGCCCTTCCCGCCCGGCGGCACCAGCGACGTGATGGCGCGCATGGTCAGTGAAGAGCTGGCCAAGGCGCTGAAGCAGCCGGTGATCATTGAAAACGTGGGCGGCGCCGGGGGGACCACCGGCACCGCGCGCGCGCTGAAGCTGCCAGCCGACGGCTACACCCTCATCCAGACCGGGGTCGGCCAGAACGCGGTGGCGCACGGGCTGGACCCCAAGCTGCCCTACGACAGCCTGAAGGACTTCATCCACATCGCGCAGGTGCACTCGGGGCCCAACGTGCTGGTGGTGCACCCTGACCAGCCTTTCAGGACCATCAAGGACCTGATCGACCACGTGCGCAAGAACCCCGGCAAGCTCAACTACGGCTACACCCACGCGGCGTCGGGCCACATGGCGATGGAACTGCTGAAGCAGACCGCCAGCCGCTGCGCGCCGGGCGTGAAGGCCTGCAACGGCTTCTTCATGGTCGGCATCCCCTACCGTGGCGGCGGGCCGATGTTGACTGACTTGCTGGGCGGCCAGATCCCGCTGATGTTTATCAACCAGGACACGGCGCTGCAGCACGTGCGCGCCGGCAAGCTGCGCGCCCTGGCCGTCACCAGCGCGCAGC
>JAYSYB010000055.1:0-7518 GCA_043716775.1 Rubrivivax sp. | reverse complement strand
CCAATGAACAAATCCTTGAAAAAGTCAGCGCTTGGCATCGCCATGGCGAGTGTCTGCGCATTCGCCAGCGCGGGCCCCGTCATTCTGGGCGGTGACGACCTCACCGACCACGGCAGCCGTGTGCTCGGCGCCAACGTGCAAGGTTGGCTCTACATCGAAAAGGCCGTCAGCAACGTGCTGTCCGGCGTCACCCGGGCAGGCACCATCACCACGGACATCGTGGCGCTCGGTTCATCTGCGGCCGGATTCACCTCCTTCAACGCGGGCGGCGCGATTGGTTCGGCAGCCAACGTGCTGGGCCGGTCGGTGACCTTCGTCGATGGAGCCACCGCCATCAACCAGTTCTTCGTTGACCTGATGGCCGGCACCATCAACCCCGGCATGCTCTGGATGTCTGGCACGGGGGCCGCCAACAATCTGGACAGCGCTGAAGGCTCGGCGCTGACGGCCAACGCCGCGGCAATCAATGCCTTCGGCGCATCCGGCGGCGGCATCATGGCCCACGGGTCTGGCACGGCTGCGTATGGCTGGTTGTCGGCACTGTTGCCCACCATCACCGAAGTATTTGCCTGCAACGCCCGCGGCGCAACGCTGACACCGGCCGGCCAAGCCGCTTTCCCGGGCCTGAGTAACAGCGACATCAACAGTGACGCAGGCCCGTGCCATTCCAGCTTCACCGGCAACTTCGGTGGACTGCAAACGCTGGGTCTGGACGGCAACGGCCGCAGCTACATCATCGGCGGCGGCGCCGGCACGATCATCCAGTGCGGCCAGCCGAATCAGCCGCCGTGCCCGCCCACAGGCGTGCCTGAGCCTGGCAGCTTGCCGCTGGTGCTGTTGGCGGCCATGGGCCTTGCCCTGCCGCAATTCCGACGCATCCGCAGCATCAAGGCTACTGCGCGGACAGCAGGCTGATCATCCGATGCGGACTCGTTCCGGACGGGCTTGCGACAGGGGACCACAGGGTCCCCTGTTTGTTTTTACTCCGCAGTGGGCTTTAGACTTTGTTCACGTGGCGATCCGTGCAGATTTCCGCGCGGCCTTTTTCTAACAACCATCGCCGTCGCCCTGCCGGTCCCAGCCAATGCCCCTGCCTTCGTGTGCACGCCCCGAAAGCGCTGCGCGACTGTGCGTCGTGCTTGACTATGCCGCCGCGCAGGGTGCGCCGGTCGCCTTGCGCTTCGGTTGCTTGGTGCAGGCGGCGGTCAAAGGGCATCCCCAGCCAGAAGCGCTCGCAGAGCGCATGTGCGAGCGCTGGAAAGTGCCTGCCGACTGCCGCGAATTTGCGTTGCTGTTGGTCCGGCGTGCGCACCAGGTAGACAACGTCCAAGACGCGGGCCCTTCGGAAGTGATGGCCCTGCTGCAAGCCTGCGATGCCTTGCGCAGGCCAGAGCGCATGGTCACGCTGTTGCAGGCCTGCGAACTGATTGCCTGCGCGGGTGGTGTCCAGCGCTACCCGCCAAGGCAGACCCTGCAGCGTTGCTTGAAAGCCGCGTTGTCCGTGGGTGCAGCGGCAGTCGCTGCTGATGCTGTTGCCTCAGGGCTGCGGGGCATCGACATCGGCCTCGCCGTCCGTGACGCGCAAAGTCGGGCTGTCAAAGAGGCCTTGTCGCAGGACGAAGCCCAGTAGAAGCCGTGCAGCGCCTGAAACCCGGCATCGGCGAGATGAAAAGCGCGGCGCGCAAGCGCGGACACTCGGCTGCCACGCCAGGCGCTGGCGTCAGATCAGCAAGCCGATCAGCATCGCCAGCACGCTGAGCACGACCGAGCTTGTCAGCGGCACGTACCAGTCGCGCCCGCGCAGGCGAAAGCTGAAGTCACCCGGCAGCTTGCCCAGGCCGATGTTGCGTAGCCAGCCCTGCAGGCCGTTGAAGACCAGGCAGGCGAGCAGAAAGACGATGAACCAGCGCATAGGTGGCTACAGCCGGTGGCTGCGGTCGCCAGCGGCAAAACCCATCGCGTCCAGCTGCAGCCCGCGCGCGAAGCCGATGACCTTGAAGAGTTCGCCCATTTCGTGCTCGGCCATCAGCTTCTGGGCCGCCACTTGCGTGCGCACATCGGCGGTCTGCATCACTTCAGCCAGGCCGCAGTTGATGAGGAATCGCGCTTGCGCGGTGTAGCCCAGAACGTCCAGCCCGGCATCTTGCGCGGCCAGCGCGATGCCGCTGAAGTTGACGTGCGCGGTGATGTCTTTCTCGCCCACATCGACCAGGGGATTCGTGTCGGCCAAGTGCGCGCGGTGGCACATCAAGGTGCCGCCAGTTCTTTGCGGGTGGTAGTACTCGGCTTCGGGGAACCCGTAGTCGATGAAGAAAGCCGCGCCATGCTTCAGCCGGTCGGCCAGGCTGCGGATGAAAGCCTCGGCTTGCGGGTGGATTTCGGTCACGGTGCCAGGCACAAAGGGGCCGGGCCAGGGTGGCTGCAGAGTGGTGCGTTGATCGGCCCACTGCAGCGTTTCATCGCGGCACACCACACCGCGTTCGGCCCAGCTTTCGCCGTCCCAATGCAGCAGTTGCACCGGCATCGCGTCCAGCACTTCATTGCCCACCACCACGCCGTGGATCGTGTCTGGCCAGGCTTCAAGCCACTGCAGCTTTCCCGCCCACGGTGCAAGCGTCAAAGCCTGTTTCTCGCGCAGCGCGCCGGACAAATCGACAATGGCGTAGCGCTTCACACGGGGCCCCAGCGCAGCCAGCAACTGCGCAGCCAGCGCGCCAGAACCGGCGCCGAATTCAAATACTTCGTCGGCACCGGCCGCGTCCAAGGCCTGCGCCACCTGCCGCGCCAACGTCAGGCCGAAAAGCGGCGATAGCTCGGGTGCGGTCACGAAGTCACTGCCCGAAGACGGCATGGCACCAAACTGCCGGCTGCTGCGGCTGTAGTAGCCCAGGCCCGGCTCGTACAGCGCCAACGCCATGAAACGGTCGAAAGGCAGCCAGCCGCCGCTGGCGTGAATGGCCGCGAAAACGCGTCGTTGAAGACGCGCCGATAAACTCTCCGCCTCGGTCGATGACATCGGCCGCATTGTAGAAAGCATGGATTCCAAACCCGTCGTGCTCGTTACCGGTGCCGCACAGCGCATCGGCCGCGAGATCGCGCTCGACCTGGCCGCCAACGGCTGGCGCGTGGCCGTGCACTACCGCAGGTCGGCCGTTGCCGCCGCGCAGACGGTGGCGGCAGTGCGCGAGGCTGGCGGGCAAGCGATGGCTTTCGGCGCGGACCTGTCGGTAGAAGCCGAGTGCGTCAGCCTGGTGCCTGCGGTGGCGCAAGGCTTCGGCCGCATCGACGCGGTCGTCAACAACGCGTCACTCTTTGAGTACGACGATGTCAACAGTTTCAGCGTTGCCGCGATGGAGCGGGCCTGGCGCGCCAACACCGCGCCGGCCATTCTGCTGGCGCGCGCGCTGCACGCCTGCGTCGACGAAAGCGCGGGCCACCACGCGGTCATCAACCTGCTGGACCAGAAGCTCTGGAACCCGAACCCCGACTACCTCAGCTACAGCCTGAGCAAGGCCGCGCTCGAAGCCGCCACGACGATGCTGGCCCTGGCCCTAGCACCGAAGCTGCGTGTCTGCGGCATCGCGCCCGGCGTCACGTTGCTATCGGGTGAGATGAGTGGCAGCGAATTCGATGCGTCGCATCGCATGACCCCGCTCCAGCGCAGCTCCACCCCGCAGGACATCGCACGTGCGGTGCGCTTCCTGCTGGAATCCCCCGCCATCACTGGCACCACGCTGCTGGTGGACGGCGGCCAGCACCTGCAGCCACAGCCACGCGACGTGATGTTTCTTGCGCGCGAACCGAAAGACAAATGATGCACAGCCTGCTGACCAACCCCCAACTGCAGGACTGCCGCCGGCTCTTCCTGCGCGACTACGAAGTCTGGATCAACATCGGCGTGCACGACTTCGAGAAAAAGGGCGAACAGCGCGTGCGCATCAACGTCGATCTTTTCGTGCCGCTGGCGCAGTCCACCCCACGCGCGGACAAGCTGGATGAGGTGCTGGACTACGACTTCATCCGCCGCGAGATCATGGCCCGCGTGGCGCAGGGCCACGTCCACCTGCAGGAGACGCTGGCGGACGATGTGCTGCAGCGCATGCTGGCGCACCCCATGGTGCGCGCCGCGCGCGTGTCCACCGAGAAGCCCGATGTCTATCCCGACTGCGACGCCGTCGGCGTGGAAGTCTTTGGCATCAAGCCGGCCTGACGATGAACGCCCCCGTGCATGGCAACGAAGCAATGGCTGTCAAGAAGACCGCCTTTGAAGCCAACAAGCTCAGCAAGCGCCTGCACCGCGAGGTGGGCCGGGCCATCGCCGACTTCAACATGATCGAAGCCGACGACAAGATCATGGTCTGCCTGTCCGGCGGCAAGGACAGCTACGCGATGCTCGACATCCTGCTGTCGCTGCGCGAACGCGCGCCCGTTCCCTTCGAGCTGATCGCCGTCAACCTGGACCAGAAGCAGCCGGGCTTTCCGGCCGATGTGCTGCCCGCCTACCTCAAAAGCCGCGGAGTGCCCTTCCACATCGAAGAGCAGGACACCTATTCGGTGGTCAAGCGTGTGATCCCCGAAGGCAAGACGATGTGCAGCCTGTGTTCGCGGCTGCGGCGCGGCATCCTGTACCGCGTGGCGCGGGAACTGGGTGCGACGAAAATTGCGCTCGGCCACCACCGCGACGACATGGTGGTGACGTTGCTGATGAACATGTTCTTCGGCAGCCGGCTGAAGGGCATGCCGGCCAAGCTCGTCAGCGACGACGGCCAGCATGTGGTCATCCGGCCGCTGGCCTACGTGGCTGAAAGCAGCCTTGAACGTTGGGCGCAGCACCGGCAGTTCCCCATCATCCCCTGCACGCTGTGCGGCAGCCAGACCACACTGCAGCGCGTGCAGCTGAAGAAGATGATCCACGAATGGGAACGGCAATACCCCGGGCGCATCGACAACATGCTCACCGCCATGGGCAAGGTGGTGCCCTCGCACCTGATGGACCGGAAACTCTTTCCCTTCAGCACGCTCAAAGCCACGGGGCTGCCTGTCGCCGATGGCGACGTGGCCTTTGATGAAGACCCCTGCGCGCCAGCCCCGACCACGGTGCGTCTGGATCTCAACCCGCACCGAAAGTTGCTGATTGACACCGAGGACTGAACCATGAAATTCACCTTGACTGTGCTGTTAGCGGCCGCCGCGTTGAGCGGCTGCGCTGCACTCAACAGCGTGACCAGCGACGTCTCCAGCTTTGGCGAATGGCCCACGGCGCGCAAGCCAGGCAGCTACGCCTTTGAGCGCCTGCCCTCGCAGCAGACCCGCGCCGCCGAGACCGAAGCCCTGGAAGCCGCCGCGCGCCCCGCGCTGCAGAAAGCCGGCTTCACCGCGGTCGCAACGGGCGCGGAGCCCGATGTGCTGGTGCAGGTGGGCTCGCGAGTCGGCCGCACCGAACCGACATGGGCCGCGCCCATCTGGTGGGGTGGCAGCTTTGGCTACTACCGCCACGGCCCGTGGATCGGTCCGCGCTGGGGCCTGAACTTCCAGCACGACGCGCTGCGTTACGACCGTGAAGTCGCGGTGCTGATCCGTGACCGCAGCAGCGGCAAACCGCTCTTTGAAGCGCGTGCCAGCAACGAGGGCAGTGCGTCCAGCGCCGGCAGCACCACGCTGGCGGCGATGTTTCAAGCCGCGATGGTCGACTTTCCGCGGCTGGGCATGAACCCGCGCCGGGTTACGGTGCCGCTGACAGCGCAGTGACTGCTTTGTTGACCGCCTAGCCAGCCGGCGCGATCAGCGACACAAGGGACTTGAGGTCGTCTTCCCAGCTCTTCAAGTTGTCGCGCGCCTTCTGCCGCTGCGCTGGCGTAGCGGCGTTGTGGATTTGCGCCGCCAGCCCACAGTTGTACTCGGCAAGTTTGACTTGGTAGGCGCGGTACTCGGGGTTCGGTGACCGTTCGGTGCGCTGCACCAGCGCACGCAGCGCGGCGATGCGCTGGTCGCGTTCTGCACGGTCGGCCACGAGGCGCTTCAGCACCTGCAGCGTGTCGCGCTGGCGGCGCTGGCGCTCGGCCAACCAGAGCTCGGGGTTGAAGGGCGACGCCGCCACGCCTGCAGAGATGACCCGCAGCTGCGCGTCGTCCAGGCTGCCGTAGATGCGCTCGGCGCGCTCGACGGCGCGCTTGAGGGATTCACGCTGGCGCACGGCCGGGTCGGCCTGCAGGAAGTCGCTGCGCATCTCATCGATGAGCTTGGCGTACTTCTGCTCCAGGTGCCTGAACTGGGCGTCAGCCAGGCCTGGAACGATGTCGGCAAAGTCGATGACGGCGCGCGCAAGAGCCGGCTCCACCTGCTCACGAACGCGGTCCTGCCAGCGGCATACCAGCAACGGCGTAGCGTTGTCCGGCAGTTGCTGGCGCGCACTGGCCAGCAGCGTCACGTAGCCAGGCAACTGGCTGCCGCGGTGCCACTCAAACCACTTGTCCAGCGTCTGCTTGACCAGCGGCGTCTGCTCGCGGCTGAAGTCGAAGTAGCCGTCGATCCACCACCAGGCCAGTTGCGGGCCATTGGCATAACCGAGTCGGAGTGCACTGCAGCCCGTCATCGCGGGGCCCAGGGTCAGCAGGAGCAAACCGATAATGAAGGTTTTGATTCGAGAACTTTGCATGGCACTCAACGTCGTGATCATGGCTGCGGGCAAAGGCACCCGCATGAAGTCGTCCAGCCCGAAAGTGCTGCACCGCTTGGCGGGCACAACCCTATTGCAGCATGTTCTGAATGCCGCCGCGCGGGTGCAGGATGGCAAAGGCCTGAACCGCACCATCGTCATCACCGGCCACGGTGCCGATGCGGTAGAAGCCGCCTGTGCCGGCAGCGGCGCCGTGTTCGCGCGGCAGATGCCGCAGCTGGGCACCGGCCACGCGGTGCAGCAGGCGGTGCCGCAGTTGACTGAAGACAACGCCGTCACACTGATCCTGAATGGCGACGTGCCGCTGATCCGCGCCCAGACCGCCAGCGCATTGGTGGCGGCCTGCGGCGGCAAGAAGCTGGCGTTGCTGACGATCGAGTTGAGTGACGCCGCGGGCTATGGCCGCATCGTGCGTGAGGGCAACGCGGTGCGCGCCATCGTCGAGCACAAGGACGCAAGCCAAGCACAGCGCCAGATAAGCGAGGTTTACACCGGCATCATGGCCGCGCCCACGGCAGCGCTGAAGCGCTGGTTGATGGCGCTGAAGAACGACAACGTACAAAAGGAGTTCTACCTCACCGACATCGTCGCCATGGCCGTCGCCGAAGGCGTGCCGGTGGTGGCCACAGCGGCCACCAGCGACACCGAAGTGCTGGGCGTCAACAGCCCCGTGCAACTGGCCGACCTGGAACGCCGCTTTCAGCGTCAGCAGGCCGACACCTTGATGGAAGCCGGCGTGCGCCTGGCCGACCCGGCGCGTTTTGATGTGCGGGGCAACCTGCATTGCGGCCACGATGTGGAGATCGACGTCAACTGCGTCTTTGAAGGCACGGTGCACATCG
>JAYSYB010000540.1:0-29293 GCA_043716775.1 Rubrivivax sp. | reverse complement strand
CCGCCGCCAAGCCGGGCACCGGTTGCTGCGGCATAGGCACGTGAGCCAATGACCACGGTGGCGTCGCCTTCCAGCAAGGTCAGCACGGCTTGTGGTTCGGCGGCCAACGCCTGCGTCAGCCCCGGCAACAGCAACAGCAGCAGCAGCAGCAGCAGCAGCGGGACCAGCATGCGCAGCCCACCCAACGCGGCACTGGCCAAGTCCCTAAGCCTCAGGCCCGAACCTGCTGAGCGTGGCGGCGAAAGCGGTGGGTGGGTGGTGAGGTTCAAGATGGCCCCGAGGGTCTGCACCCTGACGCGAGATGGTAGCTTGGGCAACAGCCTGGTAACGGGGCCGCGGCGGGCACGCGTCTCGACCAGGCCCCATCGGCAACAATGGGCGGCGCATGACCCCCTCTTCCACCGCCTTGAACGGCCTGAGCATTCTTGAACGCGGCTGGCTGTCGTCCAACAACGTGTTGCTGCACGGCAGTGCGGGCGAAGGCGCGGTGCTGGTGGACAGCAGTCACACGCTGCACAGCGCGCAGACCGTGGCGCTGCTGCGGCAGGCGCTGGCGGGCCAGCCGCTGCGGCAGATCGCCAACACCCACCTGCATTCGGACCATTGCGGCGGCAACGCGGCGGTGCAGCGCGCCTTTAGCTGCCGCATCGACATCCCACCCGGCGAATACCACGCTGCCCTGGCCTGGAATGAGGGCGTGCTGAGCTACCGTGCTACGGGGCAAGTCTGCGAACGTTATGTACCCGACGGCTGCCTGGCGCCTGGGCAGACGCTGGCAGTGGGCGGGCGCCACTGGCAGGCGTTGGCCGCGCCTGGGCATGACCCGCATTCGATCATCCTTTTCGATGACGCGGCGGGCGTCGTGATCTGCGCCGACGCGCTGTGGGAAAACGGCTTCGGCGTCGTCTTCCCCGAGCTCGACGGTGAACAGGCCTTCGACGACGTGGCGCGCACGCTGGACCTGATCGAATCGCTGAACCCGCACTGTGCCATCCCCGGCCACGGCGCACCGTTCACCGACCTGGCCGGTGCGCTGCAGCGTGCGCGCAAGCGCCTGGCCGGTTTCATCGCCGCGCCCGACCGCCATGCCCGCCACGCCGTGCGCGCACTGGTGAAGTACCACCTGCTTGAAGTTCAGAGTCAGCACTGGGACGCGCTGGAGAGATGGTTTGCGCAAGCATCGCTCTTCACCGCCGTCTGGCAGCGACTGGGCAGGCCCGAAGGCACGCTGGCCGCCTTTGGCCGACGCACGGTGCAAGACTTGGTGGGCAGTGGCGCGCTTGCATTGAAAGACGGGCGCGTGGTCAACGTGTGAATGCGCGGCAAGCTCTTTCAACAGCACAGGAGAGAAAGCCCAGTAAGCCACAGACTCACAGGGCCTGCTGACCTGTCGCAACCCGTGTTGCAGTCTGCACTCTTGACTTTTGGTCCATGCGACTCAAAGACTGACGTGCTGGAAGTGTCTAACTCGGGTCGCTTCGCGTGGTGAAAGGCTGAGGCATGCAAGTAGAAATTAGCGCGATGAAGTCGTGCAAAAACGCGCGAAAAAAAACGGCCTAGAGACCGAAATCTCTAAGCCGTTGATCCACTTCTTTTTTCTTCTTGGTGCGGCTGGCAGGAATCGAACCCACGACCCCTTGGTTCGTAGCCAAGTACTCTATCCAGCTGAGCTACAGCCGCACGTAGCCTCACAGTATATCAGCAGCATACATGGGCCCCACCCCGGCCCGGGCCACTTCAGTCGATGGCCGCCGCGGCGCGTTCGCACAGCACGGCGCGGGCTTCGTCGGATTCCTGGCGCGCCTGCTGTGCCAGCTGACGCCAAGCCAGGCGGCGGGTGCGCGACGGCAGCGACGGCGCTGCGGCGGCTTGTTCCAGCAGCCGGCGCGCCTTGCCCCACAGCTGGCGTTCGGCAAACACCATGCCGACGGCAGCGACAACCGCACTTTCGTGGCCGAAGGACTGGGCTGCGCTTTCAAGCCGCAGCAACCAGTCGGCGCCGATGCCGTCGCGGGCGTCGATCAGGGCCAGCGCGACGCGGTCGCGGTCCTCTCGCGGCAATTCAGCCAACCGGTCCCAAAAGGGCCGCAGCCAGAGGCGGCCGTCTTCGGCGGCGTCCAGTTGCGCGGCACGATGGGCTGCGCGGCAAGTGATGTGCGGGTCGCGCCGGTCGGCGGCGTCAAACTGGGCCCACAGGCGGCGCAATTGCTGCACGTCATGTGCGGCGTCCAGTGTTTCATTGGCGAGCGACCGCAACAGGCTCTGCGCAACGATGGGCGAAAAAGCCTGGTGGTTGGCCAACAGGCGCGCCGTGCGCAGCGCTTCCATGGGCTGGCGCGCCATGCGGCTGGCTTGCAAACGCAGGCGCAAGGATTGAGTGCGACGGGCGGCGCCGGGGGACAGCGCGTCCAGCATTTCCATCGCACGCGGTGCGTCGCGGTCGTCCAGCGCCCATTCGGCCGCCAGCAGGCGCGCGGCTTCGTCGGTGGCGCCACGTTCTGCTTTGAAGGCGTGCCACAGGTTGGCGTCGCGCCGCGTGCGGTCCTGCAGCTTGTGCAGGCTGCCGGCGGCCAACAGGCGCGCCAGCATGCGGAATTGCGCGTCACCGGCCAGGGCGGGCGCGTCGGGCTGCAGCGCCAGCGCGCGCTGGGCAGCCTTGTGCGCGCGGCCGTAGCGGGCGCCGAAGTATTCAGCCTGGGCTTCGCGCAGCGCCACTTCGGCGGAACGTTCACGGCGCAGGGCGCGCCACTGGCCGGCGCGTTTGGGCAGGCTGACGAGTGAATTCAAGGCCTGCACGGCCAGCATCAGCACCGCGCAACTGGCCAGCACCCCGATGACAAAGAGGTTCAGCGACAGGTCGGTGCGCCAGCCGGCCCAGTACAGTGACACCAGGCCGTCATTACTGCCGAGTGTGGTGGCAGCCACCACGGCCACCACAAAGAGCAGAACAAGCCAGATCACGCCGCGCATGGTGTCTGCTGTTCCTGCTGCTGTCGTTGCTGTTGCTGCGGCCGCTGCGCTTCAGCGCCCGGCCGACGCGGTGGCGATGGCCGCCAGCGTGGCGTCCGGCCGCGGCACGGTGACCAGGCGCGCCTGACTGGCGACCTGGCGCACCAGTTCAGTGGCAGACGCCACGCGGCGGCCGTTGCGGTCGAAGTAGCGGTCCAGCGCCGTTTGTGCATCCCGCAAATCGGATTGCGCGGTGTCGTACTGTCGCGACAGCAGCGCCAACCGGGCGTTCAGCAAACGCAGCTTCAGGTTTTCACGCAGGAAGAAGGCCTGCTCAGGCGCCACGAGCATGGCCTCAGGCTGGTCGATGCGGGTCACGCGCACGAGGCCCTTGACCTCGCCCCACAAGTAGCCGGCCAGGCTGCCCCAACGGTCGCCGAAGGAACTGACCCAGGTGCTGGGTGTTGCAAGCGACATTGCCGAAGACGCTGCTCCCGACGTTGCCCCTGATGCCGCCGCCGACACCGCAGCCCCGGCCACCGGCAAGGCCGGCCGCACGAGGCCCCGGCGCTCTGGCGTGGACAACAGCGGCAGGTCGTCCACCATGCGGATGACTTCGTCCAAACGGATCGTCAGCACCGTGATGTCGGTGACGCCCACCGACCGCACACGTTCCAGGTCTTGCGCCACGGCACGGCGCACGCGTTCGAGCCGCGGCTGATTGAAGCGCGCGAGCCTTTCTTCGGCCTGCTTGAGCGTCAGCACCAGCGGCTCTGCGCTGCCGGTGATGGCGGCCTGCTGCAGCGCCACGCGGATGGTGCGTCCAGATCGGCCAGCACGTTTTCATCGCGCGACCGGGCCAGTGACTGGATCAGCTCTTCGATCTGCGTGCGCTGCAGCGCGGTCTCGGCCACGCGGGCTTCCAGCAGCGCCAGTTTGGCCGCTGCTTCGCGCGCATTCAACTCGGCCTGGCGCGCCAGCGTGCGCGCTTCGGTGGCCTGGGAATCGCTGCCCTGCTGGCGTTTGACGAGCTCCGTCTCCAGGCTGCGCATGCGCTGCTGCGTGTTCCAGGCCAACATGACGGCGGCGGTGGCCAGGGCCGTCAACACCAAGGCGCCGACGGCGATCCAGCGGCCCGAGACACCTGCGCCCACGCCCGCAGCGGGCCGCGCGGCTGGGGCCATGGTGGGGGCCAGCACCGGGTCTGCAGGTGCGGCGGATGGGGGCGTGGAAGGGTCGATCACAGCTCTGCAGATTGTAGGGTTGGGTGCAGGCTCAGCACACTGCGCGGCCGGCTTGCAGATCCAGCAGCTTCGCCACGGCTTGCGGCGTCGGCGCCACCAGATCCACTTGGCCAAAACCAGCCTGCAACGCAGCCTGGGCGATGCGTCGGTGCGATGCGCAAGCCCTGGAGCCTGACCAGTCCGCTGCAGGCACCAGCGCAGCCAAGTGCCCCACGGCTTCGCTGCTGCTGAAGAGCCAGAGGTGCTGCGACGGCGTGGCCAGTGCCGCCGCCAGCGTCGCCGCGCCGGTCGCGTCCAGCACCGGCGGCACACGCCGGTAGGCGGCCACGAAGTGGACGGCAGCGCCATGTTGGCGCAGCGTCTGGGCGAGCCAGTCGCGCCCTTCCTCACCGCGCACCACCAGCACCTGCGCGCCCTGCCAACGCTGCGGGGCCAGCCGCGCCCACAAGGCTTCGGTGTCAAATTCCGGCGCGTCTGCGGCGGGTTCTTCAATCAGCCCCACCCCGGCCGCGCGCAATGCCGCCGACGTGCCGGGCCCGGTGGAACCCGCTGGCAGCCCCGCTGGCCACTGCAGGCCTGCAGGCCGCGCCGCAAAGAAGTGTTCGACCGCGTTGGCGCTGACAAACATCACCAGCCGCAAGGCCGCCAGGCCGTGCCACGCCGACTGCACCGGGGCCACGTTGTCAGGCGGCGCGATGCCAATCAGCGGCAGCGCCAGCGCGTCCAGGCCCAGCGCCTGCAACGCTGCCACCCAGGGTGTCGCCTGCGCGGCGGGCCGGGTGACGATGAGGCGCATGGTGCGGCGCCCTGGTGGGGTCGGGTGGGGTTTCAGATGAGCGTGGGGCGAAGGTTCAGGCGGACTGCAGATAGTCCAACGCGCCCGCCGCCCGCAATTGCGCCACGGCCTGCGCACCCAGTGCGCGCGCGGCGGATTCGTCGGCCACGGCGGCGCTGACGCGCACCTTCAGCAGCGGCCGGGTGAGTTCAGTGGCACTGCCAAGCGCGGCGTCCAGCTGCATGCGGTTACCGTCCCACACCGCGTGCGCCGCCAGCGGCATGCTGCAACTGCCACCCAGCCCACGCGACACCGCACGTTCGGCGTGTGCGGACAGAAACGTCGGCATGTGGATGGTCTGCGTGAGGATCTCGCGCAGCGCCACGTTGTCTGCGCGCACCTCCAACCCCAAGGCGCCCTGCCCGGCCGCCGGGATCATCTCTTCAGCCCCGAAGCGGGTGCGGATGCGGGACGACAGGCCCAGCCGCATCAAGCCGGCTGCCGCCAGCACGATGGCGTCGAAGCCGCCTTCGTCCAGCTTGCGCAGCCGCGTGTCCAGGTTGCCGCGCAGCGGTTCAATCTGCAGGTCGGGCCGCATGTTCAGCAGCTGCACCAGACGCCGCAGGCTGCTGGTGCCCACCACGGCGCCTTGCGGCAGTTCAGCCAGCGACGCGAAGCGGTTGGAGACGAAGGCGTCGCGCGGGTCTTCGCGTTCCCACACTGCAGCCAGCACAAAGCCTTCGGGCAGGTCCATCGGCACGTCTTTGAGCGAATGCACCGCCAGGTGTGCAGCGCCAAGCTCCAGCGCGGTTTCCAGTTCTTTCACGAAGAGGCCTTTGCCGCCCACCTTGGACAGCGCGCGGTCCAGGATCTGGTCGCCCTTGGTGGTCATGCCCAACAGTCGAACGGTCATGCCGAAACGCAACTGCAGCGCATCGCGCACATGTTCGGCCTGCCACAGAGCAAGGCGACTTTCGCGGGTGGCAATGATGGTGGGCAGGCTCACTTGCAGATGATAGCCAGCGCCAGGCCCACCAGGCCCGCCACTTGCATTCAAGCGGCATGCCGTCTGCGTCCGACTTGCATCCCCACGGCCGCAGAATCCCTGCCACCGATTGGTAACCTGGTTACGTCAACTGGAGCTTGTGATGCCCCGCACCACGAAGAAGACTGCCACCCCGCCTGCACGCACCAAGAGCGCTCGCGCCCAGACCCTGAACGATGCGGCCGCCAAGAACAAGCCGCTGGTGGAAGATATCCGGTTACTGGGCCGCATCCTTGGCGACGTGATCCGTGAACAGGAAGGCGCGGCCGCTTTCGACCTCATCGAACGTGTGCGCCAGCTGTCGGTGGCCTACCGCCTGAAGGCCGACGCCAGCGCCGGGCGCGTGCTGGATCGTTTGCTGAAGAACCTGTCGGCCGACCAGACGGTGACGGTGATCCGCGCCTTCAGCTACTTCAGCCACCTGGCCAATATCGCCGAAGACCGCCACCACGTGCGCCGCCGCGCGGTGCACGAGCTTGAGGGACACCAACAGGACGGCTCGCTTGCGTTGGCCTTCGACCGCCTGCACCGCGCCGACCACCGTGCCGCCGACATCGCCCACATGCTGCAGCACGCCTACATCTCGCCCGTGCTCACGGCCCACCCCACCGAGGTGCAGCGCAAGAGCATCCTGGACGCCGAACGCGCCATCGCCACGCTGGTGGGCGACCGCGACGACCTCGCCACCCCAGACCGCCGCGCCGACAACGAAGCGCTGATCCGCGCCCGCGTCACGCAGCTTTGGCAGACACGCATGCTGCGCACCGCCAAGTTGACGGTGGCCGACGAGGTCGAAAACGCGCTCAGCTACTACGCCAGCACCTTCCTGCGTGAGATTCCACGCCTGTACCGCGACATTGAACGCGCCCTGCCCGGCCACCCGGTGGCGTCGTTCCTGCGCATGGGCCACTGGATGGGCGGCGACCGCGACGGCAACCCCAACGTGACAGCGGCCACGCTCAAACACGCGCTGTCGCGCCAGGCCGAAGTGGCGCTGCGCTTCTACCTGACCGAAGTGCATGAACTGGGCGCTGAACTGTCGATCAGCGGCACGCTGGCGCCGGTGACACCCGAGATGAACGCGCTGGCCGACCGGTCCCCCGACCGCAACGAACACCGCAGCGACGAACCCTACCGCCGCGCCCTCATCGGCCTGTACGCGCGCCTGGCCGCCACGCTGCAGCAGCTGACCGGCACCGAGGCGCTGCGCCACGCGGTGGCGCCGCAAGAGCCCTATGCCCAGGCCGATGCATTCCTGCGCGACTTGCAGGTGATTGAACGGTCGCTGGTCTCGCACCATGCACAAGCGCTGGTGGGGCCGCGCCTGGCGCCGCTGATGCGCGCCGTGCAGGTCTTCGGTTTTCACCTGGCCACGCTGGACCTGCGCCAAAACTCTGACCAGCACGAGGCCGTCGTGGCCGAGCTGCTGCGCGCCGCACGCATCGAAGCCGATTACAGCGCGCTGCCCGAAGAGGCGCGCCGCCTGCAATTGCTGGCGCTGCTGAACGACGCCCGGCCGCTGCGGGTGCATGGCGCTGATTATTCGGCACTGGCGCGAGCCGAACTGCTGATCTTCGAATCGGCCCGCGAAGCCTTGGCGCGCTATGGCCGCGAGGCGATCCGCCACTGCATCATCAGCCACACCGAAGAAGTCAGCGACCTGCTGGAAGTGCTGCTTCTGCAGAAGGAAACGGGCCTCTTGACCGGCACGCTGGACGGCGGCGCGAGCGCCGCGCTCATCACCGTGCCGCTGTTCGAAACCATCGGCGACCTGCGCCGCAGCGAACCCATCATGCGTGAGTTCTACGCCCTGCCCGGCATCCGCGCGCTGGTGCAACGCAGCGGTGGTGAGCAAGACGTGATGCTGGGCTACAGCGACAGCAACAAGGACGGCGGTTTCTTCACCAGCAACTGGGAGCTGTACCGCGCCGAGACCGCACTGGTGGCGTTGTTTGATTCCTTGCGCGACGCGGCAGCGCCCGAAGACGCCATCACCCTGCGCCTGTTTCACGGCCGCGGCGGCACCGTGGGCCGTGGCGGCGGCCCCAGCTACCAGGCCATCCTGGCGCAGCCGCCCGGCACCGTGAACGGGCAGATCCGGCTGACCGAACAGGGCGAGGTGATTGCGTCCAAATACGCCCACCCCGAGATCGGCCGCCGCAACCTCGAAACACTGGTGGCGGCGACGCTGGAAGCCACGCTGCTGCACCCCACCAAGAGCCCGCCGAAGTCTTTTCTCGAAGCAGCAGCGCACATCAGTGAAGCCAGCTTCAACGCCTACCGCAAACTGGTCTATGGCACGCCAGGCTTCACCGACTACTTCTTTGCCGCGACGCCAATCCGCGAGATTGCCGAACTCAACATCGGCTCACGCCCCGCGTCCCGGAAAGCCACGCGCGCCATCGAAGACCTGCGCGCCATCCCCTGGAGCTTTTCATGGGGCCAGTGCCGCATGGCGCTGCCCGGGTGGTGCGGCTTTGGCAGCGCCATTGAGGTCTTTCTTGCGGGCGCGGATCGCGCCGCACGGGTGGACCTGCTGCAGCGCATGCACAGGCAGTGGCCCTTCTTCCGGACCCTGCTGTCCAACCTGGACATGGTGCTGGCCAAGAGCGACCTGCGCATCGCTGCGCGCTACGTCGATCTGGTGGAAGACAGGCCCCAAGCCAAGCGCATCTTTGCTGCATTGAAGGCCGAATGGCAGCGCGTGGACGGTGCGCTTTCGCTCATCACCGGCGACACCGAAAGGCTGCACAGCAACCCAGCTCTGGCACGCTCCATCGAACACCGCTTCCCCTACCTGGACCCGCTGAACCACCTGCAGGTGGAACTGCTGCGCCGTTACCGCAACCGGCCGAATTTTTCAGTTGCGGGGCAAGACGGTGTGGATCGGCTGCAGCGCGGCATTCACCTGTCGATCAACGGCATCGCGGCGGGGCTGCGCAACACGGGTTGAACCAGGTGGTAAGCCTTGCGGCATGAAATCTCCGCCGGGCCAACGCCCGCCGCGCAAGCCCTTGCGGACTTGCACTCGCGGACTCAGTCCTCCTCGTCGTCCTCGTCGTTCGAATCGGTCTCGACCCGGAAGTCGTCAAAGGTCGCCCTGGCGCCCTGCCCGAACAGGCGGTTGGCGACCGGAATGGACACCGCCAGTTCCGGCGCTTCCGGGTGCTGGAACGGGAAGGCGTCCAGCAGGCTGAACAGCCCGTGCCCAATGGCAAAGCCCGAGATCTGCGACGCCACCCGCTCGCCCGGCCCCATCGACGGATAGATGCCGGTGTAGCGCTGGCGCTGCACGTCCAGCGGCACGCCAACATTGCGCACTTTGGAGACGCGGCGGCCGTCCAGGAAGAATTCCACCGTGCCGTTAGCGCCCTTGCGCGTGAACTTGATCGCCACGCGGTGCGGCCCGGGGCCGATGGACACTTCGTCGATGATCTGGGTGTACATCTTGTCGCGGCCCACATAGCCCGGGTCGCCGGGGTTGGCATTGCCGGTGACCGACGAGGGCAGACGCTCGATCAGCGTGAAGGCCTTGTTGCCCGAGATGAACCAGTCGAACAACTGACCAGTGCTGAAGTCGATCATGTTCATGACCGCGCCCGCCTGCTGGCCTTCCAGCGTGGGCTTGGCGTAGGGCGCGCCGCTCTGCACATAGCTGCCGTGGATCACACGCCCGGGCTGCGTGCCCGGTGTCTGGGCCTGGATCACGGAAGAGAAAGTAATGGACCCCCGCGCTGGTGCGGCGAAAGACTGCGTGCTGACGGCGATGTACTTGAGGTGGTCGAAGACGCTGAAGTCAAAGCCGACCGTGAAAGGCACCGCCGAGATCGAGAACTTGCCCCCGGCAAAGGACCGCGTGTCGCCACCGGTGGATGCCATCTCGCCCAGCCCGTAGATGTTGGCCCACTTCATCGAGTAGTCAACGATGGTGTAGCCGCCGGGCTTGCTGAAGCTGTCGTAGACGATGACGCTGCGCTCGCCGCTGGCGTGCGCCGCTGTGGCAGTCAACAGACCCATGGCGACGGTCATCGCAGCCGCAAAAGTGCGGACAAAAACCATGCTGCTCTCCTCATGCGGTTTGGTGATCGGACCTGCTGCTCCGCCTGGCCAGCAGGTGATGCCTCTTCGAAAGAGAGGCCTTGAAATATCTGTCGCGACCTCTAGCGTGTCAATCGCACCCGCCCGATTCAAGGGTGCGCTTGGCTTTCGATCGCCGCCCGCACCGCCGCCACCTGCCGCCGCGACACTGGCAACCATTCGTCCAGCGGCGCAACAAGCACGGCCCAGCCATCGGCCTCGTTGTCCTTCGCCAGCCCGCGCAGTTCCAGCGCACGCAGCGCGCGCACCGCCACCAGTGCATTGCGATGGATGCGTACAAAGGCGTCGCCCAAGCGCAGTTCCAGGTCGGACAGCGCGTCGTCCAGCACGTGGGTGTGGGCTGCCGTGCGCAGCGTGACGTACTTCTGTTCGGCTTTGAGGTACAGCACTTCACGCACCGGCAGGCGCAGCACGCGCCCACGGTCGCTGACAACAAGCACCGGGTCGGGCGCAATGCCAGCCGATGTGGCCGCCGTCGACGCCAAACGCTGCTGCACACGCTGCAAGGCGACCAGCAGCCTGTCGCGCCGTACCGGCTTGGTCAGATAGTCCAGCGCTTCGAGCTCAAAGGCCTGCAGCGCGTGTTCTGCATGGGCGGTGACGAACACCACCGCCGGTGGTTGCGGCAACGCCTTCAACGCGCTGGCCAGACGCAGGCCGTCGCGGCCAGGCAGACCGATGTCAAGCAGCACCACGTCGACGGTCTGGTCGCGCAGCGCAAGCAATGCTTCTTCAGCATCGGTCGCTTCGGCGCTGACAGTCAGCGCCAGGCCTGGCGTGGCCTCTGCCAAACCGTCAAGCAAGGACCGCAGGCGAAGGCGCGCCAAAGCTTCGTCGTCAACGATCAGCAGCTTCACGGCGCGGGCAGCACGATGCGGGCGTGGAACATTTCGCCCTCGTCCGTGGTGTCGCGCCACACATCGCACTGTGCGGCCACGTCGTGCAGCAGGCGCAAGCGCTCGCGGATGTTGTGCAGCGCCATGCCGTGGCCGGGGTTGGCGGGGCCGTCCTCCGGGGCCGCCAACGTGTTGCTGACCGTCACCACCACCTGGCCGCGCTGGCGCACCGCGTGCACACGCACGTGGCCGCCACGCGCGGCGGGTTCGATGCCGTGGCGCACGGCGTTTTCCACCAGTGGCTGCAGCACCAGCGGTGGCACGCGGGCACTGTGCACGCGCGGGTCGATGTCCCACTGCACCGACAACCGCGGGCCGAAGCGCACGGCTTCGATGGCCAGGTAGCGTCGCGCCACGTCGATCTCGGCATCCAGCGTCACCGACGCACCCACTTCGGCCAGCGCCACGCGGAAGAGTTCGGCCAGGTCTTCCAGCACGCTTTCTGCCCGCGCCGGGTCCACGCGCACCAGCGCCAGCGCGGTGTTGAGCGCGTTGAAGAGAAAGTGCGGGCGGATGCGCGACTGCAGTTCGGCCAGCCGCGCGCTGGCGTTGGCCGGGTGCCAGATGCGCGCGCGCAGGTCGAGCCAGGCCCACAACACGCCGGCCATGGCCAGGCCCGCCAACATCGCGGCGGCAGCGCGCAGGCCGTTCGCGTCCACAAGCCCCGCCCAGGCCAGCGGCACCCACGCCAGGAACGCTGCCAACATGCCCAGCAACAGCACCGCCGCAGCGCGGGCAGCAGGCTGCAGGGCGACGAGCGGCCGCTTGCAGGCGCAGACCACCACCAGCCACACAAGCGTGGCCGCCACGCCGCCAAAGGCCAGCACCGCCTGCCGGGACAGCCAGTTGGCAACACTGTCCGCACCCGACAGCGCCACCAGCGCCAGCGCGGCCTGCACCAGCAGCACCGCGCGAAGCGCCAGCGCTGGGTGGCAGACGTCGAAGGCGGCCGCCGCTTCGGCCGCCATCTGCGCGCGCTCGTCGGCCAACGGGTCGAAGCGGGTGGGTGCAAAGCTGGAACTGGCGGGGGCGTCGGCGCGGGTGCTATCCGGCCACAGGCTGGCGGGGCGTGTGGTTGCTGTGGGAGCAGACGCCGCAGCGCTTGCGGCAAGCTGCGCTTCGCGGTCTGGCGGGGTCAAGGGGGTGGGCCTCATGCTGCGCCGGATAATACGAAGTTACTCTGCAGCGGCGCATGGTCCACCCTTGCGCGCCACCCCTCCCATGTCCACCGACAGCCACACTCCCGTGTCTCGCGACCCCCTGGCCAACAAGGGCCAGGCTTGGTCTGCGCTTTTCAGTGAACCGATGAGCGCGCTGGTGCAGCGCTACACCGCCAGCGTCACCTTCGACCAGCGCCTGTGGCGCGCCGACATTGATGGCAGCCTGGCGCATGCCGACATGCTGTGCGCCCAAGGGGTGATCAGCGCTGACGACCTGCAGTCCATCCAGCGCGGCATGGCGCAGATCGTGGCCGACATCGAGGCCGGCCGCTTCGACTGGAAGCTGGAACTGGAAGACGTGCACCTCAACATCGAAGCGCGCTTGACGGCGCTGGTGGGGGATGCCGGCAAGCGCCTGCACACCGGCCGCAGCCGCAACGACCCGGTGGCCACCGACGTGCGGCTGTGGCTGCGCGGCGAGATCGACCAGCTCACACCGCTGCTGCACACCATGCAGCGCGCACTTGTCGAACTCGCCGCGTTGCACACCAACACCGTGATGCCCGGCTACACCCACATGCAGGTGGCGCAGCCGGTGAGCTTTGCGCACCACCTGCTGGCCTACGTGGAGATGTTTTCGCGCGATGCAGACCGCTTGCTGGACGTGCGCAAGCGCGTCAACCAGTTGCCCCTGGGCGCCGCCGCGCTGGCCGGCACCAGCTACCCGCTGGACCGGGAACGCGTGGCGAAGACACTCGGTTTTGACGGCGTCTGCCAGAACAGCCTGGACGCCGTCAGCGACCGCGACTTTGCGCTGGAGTTTGCGGCCTTCGCCGCCATCACCATGGTGCACGTGTCGCGCATTGCTGAAGAGATCGTGCTGTGGATGAGCCAGAACTTCGGCTTCATCGACCTGGCCGACCGCTACTGCACGGGCAGTTCCATCATGCCGCAGAAGCGCAACCCCGACGTCGCCGAACTGGCCCGTGGCAAGAGCGGTCGCGTCGTCGGCCACCTGATGGCGCTGCTGACGCTGATGAAGGGCCAGCCGCTGACCTACAACAAGGACAACCAGGAAGACAAGGAACCGCTCTTCGACACCGTGGACACCCTGGCCGGCACGCTGCGCATCATGGCCGAGATGGTGGGCGGCATCGTCGTGAAAGCTGACGCCATGGAGAGCGCTGCACTCAAGGGTTATGCCACGGCGACCGACCTGGCCGACTACCTGGTGAAGAAGGGCCTGCCTTTCCGCGACGCGCACGAAGCGGTGGCGCATGCCGTGAAGCTGGCGATAGGCCGAGGCGTCGATCTGGCGGACCTGCCGCTGGCGGAACTGCAGGCGCTGAATGCCAGCATCGACGCCGATGTGGCGCATGTGCTGACGCTGCGCGGCTCACTCAACGCGCGCACCGTGCTGGGCGGCACGGCGCCATCGCAAGTGCGGATGCAGATCGAACGCCACCGGGGCCGGCTGGGCGGGGGGTGAACAAGCGCAGCGCCCAGGGCCGCGCACGGCACCTCAACTGTGCTGCGCCGCCGGCGCACGCGCTTCGCCGCTGAACCAGCTCAGCAGCATCAGCGCAGCGGCGCTGCCTACCGGAACTACTCCCGCTGGCACAGTGGTGCACCGGTGTAGGGCGGTGCCCCTTGCGAGCCAGCGCCAAGTCAGCGGAACTTGATTCGCGTGGCCTCTAGCGTGCGGCGGTCTGCTGCCAGCCCGCCGCGCAGTTCGACGTTTGCGCCCACCACCAGGTTGGCCGCTGTGCCATTTTCAAAGCGCAGGTCGTTGCGCGCGGTGCTGACGGTGATGCCGCGCAGCACGAGGGTGGCCTGCTGCGCGTTGATCGCCGTGATGGCGCCGTTCAGCTCGAAGCCACGGTCGCGCACCTGGTCGTCGCTGACGACCTGCACCTTGCTGGCGCGCAGGGTGCCGGCGCGCAAGGTGCCTTCCACCTCCACCCGCACACCTGCGGCCAGGCCCGCAGTGCCGCTGGGGAAGCTGGCCGCGCTGGCATCCACCGGCCTGCCGCCAACGCTGAACAGGCTGGCCGATGTGAAAGCGCTGATCAGGCCTTCAACCTTCACACCGTCGGCGTCAGGCGGCGTCTGCAGCGCGGTGGCAAAGGACTGCACCACCCAGCGCGCCGTGGGCAGCACCACCAGCGCCAGCCGCAGGCGCACAAAATGCCCTGCAACCAAAGCGTTAGGGACCGCCGCGGCGCCGGCGTAGCTGTACACCGTGCTGCCGACGCGCAGCGTCTGCGCCGCCGAATCCACCTGCGCCAGCGGCCCCCGCAGGCGCAAGCCCGTGGCCAGCGCGGACGGCTCGATGCGGGTTGCCCGGTAGCGCCCACCGGCCGTGTCGTAGACCGCATAGACCTCCAGCGCCTGGCCCACGCGCAGCGTGACCAGGCCGCCGTCAAGCCGGTCGTCAAACACGGTGCTGGCGTCCACCGCCACCCGCTGGCCCAGCAGCGTGAAGCTGCTGCCAGCCACGTCCACGGCACCCACCATGCCCGCAAGTTCGCTTTCAAAGCGGATGTTGCGCGCGCTGGCGCTGGAGCCTGCGGCGTCGGTGCTGATGGCGCTGCTGTCGATTTCCACCGTCATGCCCAGGCGCAATTCATCGCGCGAACGGCGGCCGCCGTCGCCGTCTTCGACCTCAGCCGTGCTGTCGTCGAAGCGCACGCCTCCGACGATGACTGAGCCGAAGCCCGTGATCGGGCCGGCTGCAAAGGAACCCGTGCCGCCGCTGCCCACACCGCCCCCGCAGCTGCTGAGGACGGCTGCCAGGACCGCCGCCAACAAGGCGTGCAGCGCACGGGGGCGGAGAAATTCGGTGAATGTCATGACAGCTCTTTCTTCAGCGCTTGCGCTTTGCCCGCGCCACTGGGGGCGGCGGCACGGGCGCTGGCGCCGCAGCGCCTTCCTGATAGGTGTAAAGACCCACGCGCAACCGCCCTTGCGGCGCAGGTTGCAGTGAGGCGTCGGATTCGATTCGGGCTTCCAGCGCGGGCACCAGCGTTTGCAACAGCGCCTGCCACTGCGCGCGCACGGCGGGCCGGATGGATTCGATCGACGCGGCCGACAAGCCGTCGGCAAACACCGCCTGCTCAAAGTGCAGGCGGTTGTCGGACAGCACGTTGTCTACAGCGGCGTTCAGGTGATCGCCGACGTTGTCACCCAGAAAACCGAGCATGCGAACGCTGTCGCCCTGCGGCACGAAGGCCTCGCGCGCCACGGTCACGGTGTCGGCTGTTTCGTCCCAGGTGGCCAGGCCCAGGCGCACCAGTTCGTCAAGCAGGCTGCGCGGGTGCACGTCGCGCGTGACGGCCTGGGCCAGGGTTTCAAAACTCGGCACCGGGCCCTGGCGCGGCAGCGTGCGGGGCGCACCGCCCAAGCCACAGAAAGGGGGCTGCGTGCGCCAGTGCGTGAAGGCCTCGCTGGCGGTGGACCGGCTGCGCGGCGCGGCACCCCGTTCGTGCCGGTTCACCAGCCGCGTCACCTCACGCCGGTTCAGCCCCGTGGTGGTGCTGATGCGGCTGACCTTGCGGTGAGCCGGCAAGCCCGGGTGCGCGCGCGCGGCGGCCTGCACAAAGGCCAGGCGCAACATTTCTTCGACCACCATATAGGGCAGCCCGCGAGCCACACCCAGGCGGGCCACCGACGCCATGAGCCCGGCCAAGGCCTCTTGCAGCGCCTGATTCTCAAGGCTCTGATCGGGGCTCTGGCCGGGCGGGTTGCTATTGTCGGAGGGTTTCATCGGTAGGACGAGCCGGCGCCACTGCAGCGGCCGGCTGCCAGGCTCAGACGATGACGGTCACTTGAATTCGATGCGCCGCGCTTCAAGCCGCGTGCGGTCGCTGCTCAGCACACCCTTGATTTCCACCCGCCTGCCGTTGGCCAGCATCGCTTCGGTGCCGTCCCGGTATTCCACGGTGCCGCCGTACCAGACGATAACGCCGCGCAGCGCAAAGGTCTTGGCGATGGCGTTCAGGCCGCTCATCTCGCCGCGCAGTTCCAGCGTGCGCGGTTCGGGAGTACGCCGGTCTTCGATCTCGACCTTGGTGGCTACCAGCACGCCGTTCGTGACCGCGCCTTCCACTTCTAACCGTGCGCCAAGAACAACACCGGCTGTGCCGTCGGGGAAACGCGCCGTGGTGGCGTCCACACGCAGGCCATTGATTTCGAAGTTAGTGGCAGATGTGTAGCCCGTGACCGCCCCTTCAATGCGTGCGTCGTGGCGTGAATCTGGCAGGCGCAAGCCACCGCGCAGGGCGGTCGCGACCCAGACCCCGCTGACCTGCGTGGTCTGCAGCAGCACGCGAACAAACTGGCCGTTCGTCAGGCCCGGTGGCACGTTGCCCGAGGGCAGGCCGACATACGAGATCAACTGGCCGTTGACGGTGAACGTCCTTGCGGTGGTGTCCAGCGCCGCGATCACACCGCGCAGCTTGAAGGCCAGCGCGCCAGCCCGGGGTTCGATGCGGGTGGCCACGATGCGGCCGTTGGCGGGGTCGAAGATGCCGTGCACCTCAATCAAAGCGCCCGCAGTCAACGCCGACAAGCCACCGGCCAGGCTGCTGTCGAAGACCGTGCTCGTGGTCACCAGCACGGTCTGCCCCAGCACCCGCACCGTAGAGGCCACGGTGTCCACGGTGCCGACCGGGCCCACGATTTCGCTGCCCCAGCGGATCCGTACAGCCAGCGCAGTGGCGGCGGCGCGGTTGATGGTGCCGCCGTCCACTTCCACCATCATCCCGAGCTTCAGGTCGCTGCTGCTGCGGCTGTTGCCGTCTTCGTCAGCGACCAACGCCGTGCTGTCGTCAAAGCGCACACCGCCGACGAACACGGAGCCAAAGCCGGTGATGGCGCCTTGGCTGTAGGACGTGGCCATCGCGGGCGCGGCCGGTGGTGCGGCGACGGGCGTGGTGTCTGCACCGCCACCGCCGCCGCAAGCGACCAGGACGGCCGTCGCGGCGAGCGTGACGCTGGCCGCCAGCGCCGTGCGCCAGTGTGAGAGACGGGTCTTCAGCATGGAGTGCTCCAGTGGGCGCAGCGGCCGATCTGGCCACCGCATGATCCGCAGTATAAATGTGCCAGTTGCACATTTGTATGTCCAAGTGTTTCTGAAGTGACCGAGTCCTGCGCGCGTGTCGCCAGGCGCTACGCTTCCCGCCATGCCACCCCGCCGCTGGATCGCCCACCTTGACATGGACGCTTTTTATGCCTCGGTGGAGTTGCTGCGTTACCCCGAACTGGCCGGCCAGGCGGTGGTGATCGGCGGTGGCCGACGTCACCAGCCGGTGTTGCAGGCCGACGGCACCCGGCTCTTCTCAAAGCTCGCGGGCTATGCCGGCCGCGGCGTGGTCACCACCGCCACCTACCCGGCGCGCGACTTCGGCGTGCACAGCGGCATGGGCCTGATGAAGGCCGCCGCGCTGGCGCCCGCTGCGGTACTGCTGCCGGTGGACTTTGAGCAGTACCGCCATTATTCGCGCCGCTTCAAAGCCGCCGTCGCCGAAGTGGCGCCGCTGATTGAAGACCGCGGCATCGACGAGATCTACATCGACTTGACCGACGTGCCGGGCGCACAGGACACGATCGGCTTTGACTCAGAAGGCGGCGTGCGCGCGGTGGCGCAGGAGATCCGCAACACCGTCAAGCGCGCCACGGGTCTGACCTGCTCGGTCGGCGTGACGCCCAACAAGCTGCTGTCCAAGATTGCCAGCGAACTCGACAAACCCGACGGCCTGACCGTCATCACGCAGAACGAATTGGCCACGCGAATCTGGCCGCTGCCGGTACGGCGCATCAACGGCATCGGGCCGAAAGCGGGCAACAAGCTGGCCGACCTCAAGCTGCGCACCATCGCCGACCTGGCTGCACGAGAAAAGGGCTTTCTCACTGCGCACTTCGGCCGCAGCTACGGCCGCTGGCTTTACGACGCCGCGCACGGCATCGACGACAGGCCGCTGGTGACGCACAGCGAACCGGTGTCGATGAGCCGCGAAACCACCTTCGACCGCGACCTGCACGCGGTGCGCGACCGCAGCGAACTCACGCGCGTCTTCACCGAGCTGGCCGAGCAGGTGGCCACCGACTTGCAGCGAAAGGGCTACGCCGGCCGCACCATCGGCATCAAGCTGCGCTTTGAAGACTTCAAGACGGTGACGCGCGACCTCACGCTGCCCAAACCGGTGATGGACGCCGCCGCCATTCGCCACGCTGCCGGGCAGTGCCTGAAACGCGTGGACCTGGCGCGGCGCATTCGGCTGCTGGGCGTGCGCGCGGGTGGGCTCGTCAGGCTTTGAGCGGCACCCACGCCGCTGCGCGCGCCAGCCGATAGCATCGCGCCCGAGGAGACAACGACCATGACCGTCATCACCACCACAGAAGACCTGCGCGTGCTGGCCCAGAAGCGCGTGCCGCGCATGTTTTACGACTATGCCGACAGCGGCAGCTGGACCGAAGGCACCTACCGCGCCAATTCAGCAGACTTCCAGAAGATCAAGCTGCGCCAGCGTGTGGCGGTGAACATGGAAAACCGCAGCACTGCCACGACGATGGTGGGGCAGGTGACGAAGATGCCGGTGTGCATCGCACCCGTCGGTTTGTTGGGCATGCAGCACGCCGACGGCGAAATTCACGCCGCGCGCGCGGCTGAAAAATTTGGCATTCCCTTCACGCTGTCGACGATGAGCATCTGCTCGATCGAAGACATTGCCGAGCACACGAAGGCGCCGTTCTGGTTTCAGCTGTACATGATGCGCGACCGCGACGCCATGGCCGCGATGATCGAACGCTGCAAAAAGGCGAAGTGCAGCGCGCTGGTGCTGACGCTCGACCTGCAGGTGATCGGCCAGCGCCACAAGGACCTGAAGAACAAGCTGCGGGCTTCGGTGGTGCCGTCGCTGGGCAACATCCTGAACCTGGCCACCAAGCCGCGCTGGTGCATCGGCATGCTGGGCACCCGGCGCCACACCTTTCGCAACCTGGTGGGCCACGTCAAGGGCGTCAGCGACATGAGTTCTCTGGCGGCCTGGACGAACGAGCAGTTCGACCCCACGCTGAGCTGGGCCGACGTGGCCTGGGTCAAGGCGCAGTGGGGCGGCAAGCTCATCCTCAAAGGCATCATGGACGTTGAAGACGCACTGCTGGCGGTGCAGAGCGGCGCCGATGCCCTCGTCGTCAGCAACCACGGTGGGCGGCAGCTGGACGGCGCGCCCAGCAGCATCGAAGCGCTGCCGGCGATCGTTGCTGCGGTGGGCGACCAGATCGAAGTCTGGATGGACGGCGGCATCCGCAGCGGGCAGGACGTGCTGAAGGCCTGGGCCCTGGGCGCACGCGGCACGATGATCGGCCGCGCGATGGTGTACGGCCTGGGCGCGATGGGCGAAGCCGGCGTGACCAAGGCGCTGCAGATCATCCACAAGGAACTTGACGTGACGATGGCCTTCTGCGGCCACACCGATATTCACACCGTGGACCGCACCATCTTGTTGCCGGGCACGTTGCCAAGCGCGCCATGACGACACACAGCCCTCACAAAGCAGCAGATGCCGCCGCCGAGGCAGCAGATCCCCAAGCCCTGGCCGATGTGTTGCTGGCCGCACAAGACCGGGCGCAGCTGTTGGCCCCTCTGGCTGCCCGGCACCCGGGCCTGGACCTGCCCGCCGCGTATGCGGTGGCGCGTGCCGTGCACGCCAGGAAACTGGCCAGAGGCGCCACGGCCGTGGGCCGCAAGATCGGCTTCACCAACGCCGACATGTGGGCGCGTTACGGTGTGCACCAGCCAATCTGGGGCCCTGTCTACGGCCACAGCGTGGTGCATTGCCTGAGTGGCCAGGCGGTTTGCAGCCTGGGCGCCTTCACGCAGCCGAAGATCGAACCCGAGATCGTCCTGCGCCTGCACAGCGCGCCTGCGCCGGGTGCCACGCTGCACGAAGTGCTGGCCTGCATCGACCGGGTCGCGCATGGTTTTGAGATCGTGCAGTCCCCGTTCCCAAACTGGCAGTTTGACGCCGTCGACGCGGTGTGTGCAGGCAGTCTGCACGCAGCGCTGTTCATCGGTCCACCACGCAGCGTGGCCGACTTGAGCGACGCGCCGCTGGCGTCACTGCAGGACTTCGACATCACGCTGTGGTGTGACGGCCAGGCCATTGACCAGGGCGGCGGCCACAAAGTGATGGGCAACCCGGTGGCGGCGTTGGCGCACCTCGTGTCGCTGCTGGCCAACCAGCCTCTGAGCCCACCGCTGCTGGCGGGGGAATGGATCACCACCGGCACCTTGACGGCCGCCCACCCCGTGCGCGCCGGGCAGACCTGGCACACCCTGCTGCAAGGCATTGATCTGCCCGCACTGCAACTGCGGTTGATCGACTGATCCAGCGACTGCTCAGCGATTGCTCAGCGATTGCTCAGCCACAGACCCACCACCCCACCGCAGCCTTCAGCGCACGCCGAGCTTGAAGGCAATCATCGCCCGCAGCTTGTTCGGCAGCACCGGCTTGATGAGCAGGTGGTAGTCGTGTGTGATGGCTTCGTCTTCATGCCCACCGAGGCTGCTGCCGGTGATGACGATGGCGGGCAGCCGCGCCGCCGGCCAGTGCGCGCGGATGTGAATCAGCGCGTCGATGCCGGTGCGGCCTTGCGGCAGGCGGTAGTCCACCAGCAGCAGGTGCGGCGCTTCGGTGGTGCGGGGGTTGGTGGCGGCGTTTTTGACGGGGTCTGCCAGCCATTCCTGCACGGCCTGGACGGTGTCGAAGGACACCACGGTGGCGCCCCAGGCCTGCAGCAGCACGACCAGGCCCTCGCGCACCGCCGCTTCGTCTTCCACCACCACGATGTGCCGGCCTTCCAGCGTCAGGCCGATGGGC
The DNA here is from genome assembly GCA_043716775.1 of Rubrivivax sp. Taxonomy (GTDB): domain Bacteria; phylum Pseudomonadota; class Gammaproteobacteria; order Burkholderiales; family Burkholderiaceae_C; genus Rubrivivax. The sequence continues at coordinate 8,244 of JAYSYB010000540.1, read as the reverse complement.
GCCTTGCTGCCACCGAGCGCGGTGGCTTCCATCGACCGCGGCGCGCGGCCCACCGGCACTTCCAGCGAAAACACGGTGCCATGGCCGGCCCGTGAACGCACCGTGATCGGTGCGTCCATCAGCGCCGCTAGCCGCTTGACGATGGCCAGCCCCAACCCGAGGCCCTTGCGGTGGTGCGCTTCCAGCGGGCGGTTGCTTTGCACCTGGAAAAACTCGTCAAACACGCGCGGCAGGTTGTGTTCGCTGATGCCGATGCCGCTGTCCCACACTTGCACCAGCAGCTTGCCGCTCTTCGGCCTGCAGCTGACCAGCACGCCACCATCGTCGCTGTAGCGGATGGCGTTGCTGACCAGGTTGCGCAGCACCCGTTCCAGCAGCACCGGGTCGGTGTGGGCGATGCGCTGTTCACCGTGGAAGGACAGCATCAGGCCCTTTTCGAAAGCCGTGGGCTCGAAGTGCAGCCGCAGGCGAGAGAAGATGTCGCGCAGCCGCACCGGCGCCGGGTTCACATCGACGCCACCGGTGTCGATGCGCGTGATGTCCAGCAGCTCACTGAAAAGTCCTTCAAGCGCATCGACCGATTCATTGATGCTGTTGACGAGTGAGGCCACCTCGGGGTCGTGCACCCGCTGGCGCAGCGCTTCGGCGAAGAGACCCATGGCATGCAGCGGTTGCCGCAGGTCGTGGCTGGCGGCGGCGAAGAACTGGGTCTTGGCGCGGTTGGCAGCCTCTGCTGCGCGGCGGGCTTCGTCAGCCACCACTTTTTCGGTGCGCAGCTTCAGCGCCAGCTCATCGGTGCGGCTCTTCAGCGCAATGGCCTGGCCCAGCGCGCTGCTGTAGGTGCGCGCCATCAACACGGTGATGCAGAACATGAGGGTTAGGACCACTGCCAGCTGGAGGTGGAATTCCTGGTCCGTGTCGCTGGCCACACGCACGATGGTGGGTGACAGCACGAGCGTGATGAAGACGATGAACACCTTGCTCTGAGTGGCCAGTAACTGCACCGACGCCAGGCAGTAGGTGAAGACGATCAGCAGCAGCGCCACCTTGTGAAAGGGCGAACCCAGGTCCCAGAACAGCCAGGCCGCCAGGCCCCACATCGCGCCCTGGCACAGCACCAGCGCCATCCAGCTGCGGCGCCAGACGCGCAGCGCTTCCAGGCCGGTGTTGCGCTGGCGGCGGAAGCGCAGGTAATGCGCCAGTCGCACCAGCCACAGCGCGGTGATGACGCCGAGCCAGCCCCCCATCCGCAGCGGTTCTGCCAGCGGCCAGTAGAACGCGGCCACCAGCACCATGCCAAAGAAGTTGCCAGTCAGCGTGGCTGGGGTCTGGACGTACAGCGCCAGCAGGTGGTCAACGCCCGAACCAGCGCGGGGCGAGGCGGTGGCGGGGTGTGTGTCCGCTACCGTGGCAGCAGCTGCGGTGGCTGCAGCAGCTGCGGCCACGGTAGCCGGCATGACGGCTTCAGGCTCCATCGATCAGGTGGGTCAGAACTTCAGCAATTGAGCGCGTCAGTGGGTCAGCGCTTCAGCGCTGCGGCGGGCGCCAGGAAAAGCCGCCTTGGAACTGCGTCATCTGGCTTACCGCCAGCACGGCCTGCGTGCGTGAGCTGACGCCCAAAGCGCGCAGCACGGCAGCGACGTGGTCCTTCACGGTTTCCACCGACAGGTTGAGCTGGCGCGCGATGAGCTTGTTGGGCAGGCCCTGCAGCAGCAGCGACAGCACCTCGCCCTGGCGCGGCGTCAGGCCCACGTCTTTCAGCGACGGCAGTTTCTGGTGCGGTTCGGGCTGCGCGGCAGCGCCCAGCGGGACACCACCCGGCGACGAATCCCCCAGCGGCCGCATCACGCCCGGTACGGTGTCGCCGGCGACGACGCTGCGGCCGAATTCCAGGCCCAGCATCGACGGCGGCACGTACATCGACCCCGTCATCACCATGCCCAGCGCGGCGTGCAATTCGCCGTGGCTGGACTTCTTGGGCACAAAGCCCATGGCGCCGCTGTCGATGGCGCGGATGACGTCGCTGGCGCGGTCTGACGCCGACACCACCACCACCGGCACGGCGGGGTAGGCGGCGCGGAACTCCACCAGCACATCGAAGCCGTCGGCATCGCCCAGCGCCAGGTCAAGCAGCACAAGGTCAAAGTCGGCATCGTCAGCCAAGGTGGCGCGCGCCGCCGCCGCGCTGCCCACCCCGACCACCGTGGTGTCGCTGCCGATGCTTTGAATCACCGCCTGCAGCGCAGACAGCACCAGCGGATGGTCGTCAACCAGCAGCACTTTCATGGGCACTTTGCTCCTCGTGAACGCTAGGTATTGTGTGCCCACACGCGCAGCCGACTGCCACGCACTTCTGGGGGTATGCAGGGCTGCAGGTCACGGGCTAAAGAAAGCGCCGCGACACGGTCTCGGCCACACAGGCCGGTTTGGCAGCACCTTCGAGTTCGATCGTCGCTTCCACCGTCAACTGCGCACCACCTTCCAGCGGCTCGTAACGGATGAGCCTGAAGCGCCCACGCAAGCGGCTGCCCACGCGCACCGGGCTGACAAAGCGCACGCGGTTCAAGCCGTAGTTGACGCCCATGCGCACGTCGTCTATATAAAAGGCACTTTCAAACAGCGCCGGCAACAGGCTCAGCGTGAGGAAGCCGTGGGCGATGGGCGCGCCGAAGGGCCCGGCCGCCGCGCGCGCGGGGTCGGTGTGGATCCACTGGCGGTCACCCGTGGCTTCGGCAAAGAGGTTGATGCGCGCCTGGTCGATCAGCAGCCAGTCGCTGGTGCCAATGTCGTGGCCGGCCAGTGCGGCCAGGTCGGCTAGGTGGGGGTAGGTTTTCATGCCTTGATCCATTGCTGCAACGCAGCCCATTGCTCGAGGTCGCGTTCGACGCGGCTGGGTGCCACGTCCCACAGCGTCAGGCCGTGCGCGGCCAGTTGGACATAGTTCTGCGTGTCACGCAACCACGCCACCACCGGCACCGGCAAGGTCGCCAGGTAGGTGTGCAGCTGTTCGTTGGCGCGGGTGTGTTCGCGCACGCGCATGCCGACAAGGCCCAGCTTGACCTCAGCCCCGCGCTGGTGCTGGCGCAGTTGGTTGACGAAGCTGTGCGTGGCCTGGATGTCGAACAAACTGGGCTGCAGCGGGATCAACAACCGGTCAGCGATCTTCATCACCGCATCCAGGCCCTTGCCGTGCAGGCCGGCGGGCGTGTCTAGCACGACGTGCGTGGTGCCCTTGGGCGGGCGCAGCACCTCGCCGTCCATCACGTCCCAGCTGCGGATGGCAGGCAGGTGCGCGGGCCGCAACAACAGCCACTGCCGCGCCGACTGCTGCCGGTCCACGTCGCCCAGCATCACCGTGTGCCCGGCGGCAGCCAGGCAGCCGGCGATGTTGGTGGACAGCGTGCTCTTGCCGACGCCACCTTTCGGGTTGGCGACCACGATCACGGGCATGGCGGGTTCCTCTCCCTCAGCCGCAGACCCGGCAGGGCCTGCAGAAAATAGACAGCGGACTCTGTCGACGGTTTTGTGGGCTGTGTTCTGCCCTCTTTTGTCGGCTATGGTAGCGGCGCACCGCCTACCCCAAGAGGCGGGCAAACCCAAGCCCGCTTGCTGAAACTTGGCCCAAGTTCTTGTCATCGCCGCCCACCCGCAGCTTGAGAATTCGCGCACTACCCACAGCCTGGTATGGCTGCACCCGGTGCACTGGTACGCCATGTCGCCGATGCTGAAACTGTGGCAAAAGAGTGTGGTCGCGTGAACGCGAACAGCGACGTGAACTGAGTGAACGGCGGGGCGACGGGTTCAAGGCTGAAACCGACCCGGACTGAACGGGGCTGCCGTGGATGTCAGCCGGTGGAACCCGCGTCGTCAGCAGGCAGCGACTCAAGCAAATTGGCAAGCCTCCTCAAAGCTCAATCGCGGGTTGCGCGGCAACACCTTGGCCGGGTTGCCGTGGCCCAGCGTGCAGATGAAGTTGGTCCTGACCGCCGTGCCGGCCCAGAAGCCGGCATCGACCTTGGCAGCGTCAAAGCCACTCATCGGGCCGGTGCCCAGGCCCAGCGCGCGCGCGGCCAAAATCAGGTAGGCGCCTTGCAGGCTGGAATTGCGAAAAGCAGTGTCTGCCACCATCTGCGGCTTGCCGGTGAACCAGGCGCGGGCGTCGGTGTGCGGAAAGAGCTGCGGCAGCTTGTCGACGAACGCCATGTCCATGCCGATGATGACGGTTACCGGGGCCTCTTGCACCTTGGGCTGGTTGCCCACTGACACGCAACCCGCCAGCCTGGCTTTGGCGTCGGCACCGCGCACGAAGATGAAACGCGCGGGGCTGCAGTTGGCCGATGTCGGGCCCCACTTGAGCAGCTCGTACAGGTCGTTCAGCTGGCTGTCAGGCACCGGGGAATCGAGGTAGCCGTTCTGGGTGCGGGCTTCGGTGAAGAGCTGTTCGGTGCTGATGTTCATCGGGTGCGCAATGCGGGTTGGCCGGGAAGGCGACAATTCTCCGATGTTCCAACCCTCCCAGTCTGACGTGCGCCGATTCTTCTGCGCCACTTACGCGCGCCAGCGCAGCGCCGCGTCGATGCAGCCCATGCAGCCGCTGGAACCGATGCAGCTGCTGGCCGCGCGCTGGGTGGACGAGCACCCGGAATACCACGCCGACTTGGCTGATGAGGCGGCCGCGCTGGCCGCCATCTACACGGTCGAAGAAGGCCGCATCAACCCTTTCCTGCACCTGAGCATGCACCTGAGCATCCAGGAGCAGGTGGCCATCGACCAGCCCACCGGCATCCGCCAGGCGGTGGACCTGCTGGCGGCCCGGCGCAATTCCATGCACGAAGCCCACCACGAGGTGATGGAGTGCCTGGGCGAGATGATCTGGGCCAGCCAGCGCAGCGGGCTGCCGCCCGACGGGCAGGTTTACCTGGAAGCGGTGCGTCAGCGCGCAACGCGCTGACTGAAAGGCAGCGCTACTGCTTGCTGCCCAGCCCCATCTGCCGCGCCACTTCGGTGTAGACCTTGGCGCGTTCCTTCATGAACGCGTCCATCTTGTCCACGCCCACGTTGATGAGCTCGAAACCGCTCTTGAAGGCCAGGTCCTTCATCTCGGGGTCGGCGTTGAGATTGGCGAAGAGATCTGAGAGCCGTTTGCGCACCTCAGGCGGCGTGCTCTTGGGAACGCCAATGCCGCGGTAGGCGCCGTCCACCCAGTCCACGCCCAGTTCCTTAAAAGTGGGCACGTCAGGCATCAGCGGGTGGCGCTTGTCCATCGCCACGGCCAGCGCGCGCACCTTGGTTTTGTTGTTGATGGCAAATGCCGTGTAGCTCATGCCGGCGTCGACGTGCCCGCCCAGCACCGCCATCGTCATGTCGCCCGTGCCCTTGAACGGCACGTAGGTGGTCTTGATACCGAAGGACTGGTTTAGCCTTTCATGCGCCGCGTGGTTGGCAGAATTCAGGCCCGACCCGCCCAGGTTGTACTTGGCCGGCGCGGCCTTGGCAGCCTTGATGAAGTCCGCGAAAGTCTTCAACGCGCTGTTCTCGGGCACCACCAGCGCGTCGGGTGTGTAGTGGTACCAGAACACGGGCGTTACGTCGTCGGTCTTGTACTGCACGTTGCCTTCGATGGGCTGCAGCACCAGGTGCGGCAGGTTCACGCCCATGATCTGCGTGCCGTCGCCGGCCATGGTGTTCATCTGACTCCACAGCAGCGCGCCACCGCCACCGGCCTTGTACTGGATGATGGTGTCGATGGCAGCGCACTTCTTCTTCAGCACCATCTGCTGGTGGCGCGCCGAGATGTCGGATTCGCCGCCCGGCGGGAAGGCCTGCCAGTAGTTGAGGTTCTTTTCGGGGCAGGGCTGGGCAGCCGCAGGCGTGCTGAACACGGCTGCGGCAATAAAGGCGAGCGCGCCGCTGATAACGACTTTCATGGTCTTGTCTCCGGTGATCTTGCAGTGGACTTGCGGTTCAACGAATGTTGACCCACGGCACTTCCAGCCAGTTGTCCGCGCGGTGCACTGCATCGACATTGCTGCGCGCCGCCCAAGGAATAACCTGGCGGTGCAGCGGAATCAGATGCACCTGGGTCTTGTATTCACGCAGCGCCGCCTTGACGAGTTCTTCGCGCTTCTTCGGGTCAGCCTCCAGTCCCTGCGCCATGGCGGCTTGTTCGAACTTTTCGTTGCGCACGCGGCCCCAGTTGTACAGGCCAATGCCGCCTTCAGCCGGGAAGCGCATGACGGGCGTGAGCGTGGTTTCTGCGTCGGTGACCGATCCGCCCCAGCCCAGCAAGTACAGGCTGGTGTCAAACTTTTCCATTCTTGGAAACCAGGTCACGCGCGGCATCGCGTTGACCTTGATCTTCACCTTCAGCTGCGACCACATGGCAGCCAGCGCAATGCAGATTTCTTCGTCATTGACGTAGCGGTTGTTGGGACAGTCGATGGTGACTTCGAAGCCGTCGGCATACCCGGCATCAGCCATCAGTGCACGCGCCTTCGGCAGGTCAAAGGGCAAGCGTGATTCCAGCTGCGCATCGTTGTAGCCGCCCTGCGGGCTGGGCGTGAGCGCACCGGTGGGCACGCTCTGGCCGTTCATCAACTTGTTCTTGAGTGTTTCAATGTCCACCGCGTGGTACAGCGCCTGGCGCACGCGAAAGTCTTTGAAGGGGTTCTTGCCCTTGACGCTGCTGTAGAGCAGTTCGTCGCGGTACTGGTCCATGCCAATGAAGATGACGCGGTTCTCCGGCCCGTCGATGATCTTCACACCGGCCGTGTTACGCAGCCGGGCGACATCGCGCGGGGCGGGGTCGATGACAAAGTCGATCTCACCCGACACCAGGGCGGCAAGCCGGGTAGCGTCGTTGGCGATGGGGGTGAAGACAATGTCCTGCACATTGCCGTCGAACTTGCCCCACCAGTCGGCAAAGCGCTTGTAGGTGGTCTTGATACCGGGCTGGCGCGTCACCAACCGGTAGGGCCCCGTGCCATTGGCGTTGAATCCGGCAAAGCTCTCTTCGCGGTTCTTGAAGTCCAGCGGCTTGGTCACCTTGTGCTTTTCGCACCAGGCCTTGCTCATGATGAAGACTGCGTTCAGGTTCTGCAGAAACACCGGGTTGACCCTGGCCAGGCGGAATTCCACCGTTTCCTTGTCCACCGCCACGGGCAGGCCAAGGGGGTTGGCATAAACCGCGATGTTGGCGGTGGGCAGTTGCGCGCGTTGCACCGAGAACACAACGTCGTCGGCCGTCATCGTGCTGCCGTCGTGAAACTTCACGCCCTGGCGCAGCTTGAAGCGCCAGCTCAGCGGGCCGACCTGCTGCCAGCTGGTGGCCAGGCCCGGGCCGATGGCCAGCTGGCGGTCGCGCTTGACCAGCGTTTCATAGACCTGGCCATTCATCGCGTTGGTCAGGCCCTCGTTTTGCGAATGCGGGTCCATCGTCAACGGGTCGCCCTGGCTGGCCCAGCGCAGGGTCTGGGCATGGGCGTGGGTATGGGCCGCAGGCCCGGCCAGCAAGGCCAGGGCGATTGCCGCACGAACCGCCGCACGGACGATCCAAACTGTCATCAGCGCTCCCGGTCACATGGTGGACGGCAGTGTAGTCAGGCGCCAGCCTTCAGGCTACTTCAGGGTTTCATGCGACGCAGCGCGTCGGGGTCGGCCCAGAGTTCGTCCAGATGCGGGAAACGGCGGGCTGCGTCTTCCTCGCGGCCCTCGATCCGGTCTTGTGTGCCGGGGCGCGACAGGTCCAGCAGCACCGGCAGCACCGGCAGCTGCGACTTCGTCGAAAAGAACACTTTCACCACCGGCGACACCAGCTTGTCGGCGTTCTGTTCCACCACCACCGCGACCTTGCCAGACGCCAGGCGCACCACCGAGCCGGTGGGGTAAATGCCCAGGCTCTGCACAAAGGCGGCAAAGATCGCGGGGTCGAAGTGGCCCTTCCACAACGCCATGCGCGCGATCGACTGCGCCGGATCCCAACCGGCCTTGTAGGGGCGGTTGGAGGTGATGGCGTCGTAGACATCGCAGATCGCTGACATGCGCGCCAGCGTGCTAAGCGCGTCACCCGCCAGGCGCTGCGGGTAGCCAGTGCCGTCCATGCGTTCATGGTGGTGCAGCGCCACGTCCAGCGTCGACGCCAACACCGCCTGCCCGCCCAGCAGCAAGCCGTGGCCTTGTTCGGGGTGCGTGCGGATGATGACGAATTCGCTTTCCGTCAATTTGCCTGGCTTGTTCAGCAAGTCC
>JAYSYB010000539.1:0-3259 GCA_043716775.1 Rubrivivax sp. | reverse complement strand
ACTTTGTAGAGCAAATCAGCCAGCAGGTTCAGGCCGATAAAAACCGAGCCGACCACGATGGTGCCGCCCAGCACCGCGTTCATGTCGGCGTTTTGCAGCGAACTTGTGATGTACAGGCCCAGGCCCGGCCACGCAAACACGGTTTCGGTCAGCACGCTGCCTTCCAGCAGCCCGGCATAGGACAGCGAGATCACCGTCACCAGCGGCACCATGGCGTTGCGCAGCGCGTGGCGCCAGATGATGCGCGTTTCGCTCAGGCCCTTGGCCCGCGCGGCCACGATGTATTCAGACGCCAGTTCATTGAGCATGAAGCTGCGCGTCATGCGGCTGATGTAGGCCAGCGAAAAATAGCCCAGCAGTGATGCGGGCAGGATGAGATGGCCGAGCGCGTTGTGAAAGGCTTCCCAATCGCCCGCCATCGCCGTGTCCAGCAGCATGATGCCGCTGACGCGATTGACCGTGAACTCATACGCCACGTCGATGCGCCCGGGCCCGCCGACCCATCCGAGCTTGGCGTAGAACAGCACCAGCGCCATCAGCCCCAACCAGAAAATCGGCACCGAATAGCCCACCAGGCCCATCACCCGCACCGCGTGGTCGACCGCGCCGCCGCGCCGCACCGCCGCCCACACGCCCAGCGGCACGCCCAGGCCGGCGCCGATAAGGATGCCGCAGGTGGCCAGCTCCAGCGTGGCCGGGAAGGTCTTCTGGATGTCGTCGAACACCGGGTTGGATGTCAGCACTGAATTGCCGAAGTCGCCCTGCACGGCGCGGCTGACATAACGGCCGAATTGCTGGTAAATCGGCAGGTTCAACCCCAGATCTTCCCGCACGCGTTGCAGCACATGTTCTGGCGCGCGGTCACCGGCAATGGCCAGCGCCGGGTCCACGGGAATGACGCGGCCGATGAAGAAAGTCACCGCCAGCAGGCCCAGCAGCGTCAGCATCACCACGACACCGAAGCGCCCGGCCGCGCTGAACGCACGCTTCAGTTTCAAGCGCTGCACCCTAAAGCACGCTCAACGCTTGCTGACCGCGAACAGGTAGGTCGAGTCAGACGTCGGCCCGATGCGCAGCCCATCCACATTCGCGCGATACGCCGCCACTTCGGTCTGCTGATACAGCATCACGAAGGGACTGGTGGCACGGAAGTCGGCCTGCATCTCCTGGTACATCTTCGCGCGCTTCGGCCCATCGCGTTCCAGCGCGGCGGCGTCGGCCTTCTTCGTCAGTTCAGGGATGTCCCAGGCATTGCGCCAGGCCAGCGGTTTGGTCTTGGCGTCGTCGGCATTGTTCGGGTTGCGGGCAAAGGTGTCGGCGTTGGTGTGCGGGTCCCAGTAGTCGGCGCCCCAGCTGCCGATGTAGATGTCGTGCGTGCGCGCGCGGTACTTGGTGAGCGTCTGCTTGCCGTCGCCGGGCAGGATTTCAAGCTCGATGCCCGCCTGCTTGAAAGTCTGCTGGATGGCTTCGGTGATGCCTTGCACCGGCTGCACGGTGCGCATGTCGATGGTCACCTTAAAGCCGTTTGGCAGGCCGGCCTTGGCCAGCAGCGCGCGGGCCTTGGCAACGTCTAGCTTGTAGGGGTTCTCCTTGCTGGCACCTAACAGTCCAAGCGGCAGAAAGTTCTGATGCACGACACCGATGTTTTTGATCAGCGTCTTGCCGATGGCGTCGTAGTCCACCAGCCACTTGAAGGCTTCGCGCACCTCGGGCTTGGCCAGGTTCGGGTTCTTCTGGTTCAAGCTGAAGTAATACACCGTGCCCTTGGGCGTGGCCGTCGTCTTGATGCCCTTGTTGGCGGCGGAACTGGCAACCACGGCGTCCAGGTCTTGCGGCGTCAGGTTGCGGGCGATGTCGGCGTCTCCTTTTTCCAGCAGCAGACGCTGCGTGGCGCTTTCCTTGATATGGCGGTAGATGACCCGCGCCAACCTGCTCTTCGCACCCCAATAATTGTCGTTGCGCTCCAGCGCGACAATTTCATTTGCGCGCCATTCACGAATCTTCAGCGGCCCGCTGCCGGCATAACCGGTCTTCAGCCAGCCGGTGCCGAAGTCGCCGTTCTGTTCCTTCGACAGCACGAGCTTCTTGTCCACCACCGCTGCCACGTTGGCGGTCAGGCAGTTGTAGACGAGCGTGGGCGCGTAGGCCTTGTCGGTCTCGATGGTCAAAGTCAGCGGGCCGGTCTGCTTGACCTTGTCTTTCACGTTGTCCTTGGACAGGCCGAACTGCGTGAGGATGAAGGCCGGCGTCTTGTCCAACAGCACCGCGCGCTGCAGGCTGAACACCACGTCTTCGGCGCTGATGGCGTTGCCACTGGCGAACCTGAGACCGGGCTTCAACTCAAAGCTGTAGGTCTTGCCGTCTTCGCTGACCTTCCAGCCCTTGGCCAGGTCCGCCACCAGCCTGCTGGGGTCGGCCACGTCGTAGCGCAGCAGGCGGTCGTAGCCGTTGCCCATGAGTTCACCGGCACTGATCTCGAAGGCTTCGGCCGGGTCCAGGCTGATGATGTCGTCAAAGGCCGAAGCGACGACAAGCGTGTCCTTGGGTGTGGCGGCTTGCAGGGGCAGCGCGGCCAGCGCGACGGCAGCGGCGGCTGCGAGCGCGAGGGCGCGGCGATTGAAATGGACCATGGTGGACTTGGCTCCAAGGATGATGGGCTGAAGGGTGCAGCCGGGAACCCCCAGTGTGGCGCAGTCTGTCGCAGCTTGCGCCTGCCCCGGATCGGGCTTGCCCCCGGCCAGAGTGAGCGCTTAGTCGTCGTTGCTGCGGAACAGCCTCAGGTCGATGAAGTTGGCCATGGCCTGGTAGCCGGCGTCGTTCGGGTGCAAGTGGTCGCCACTGTCGTATGCGGCCAGCATGCGCGCAGGGTGGGCCGGGTCGCGAAGGGCGCGGTCGAAGTCGATCACGCCGTCGAAGGCACCACTGCTGCGGATCCAGGCGTTCACGGCCTGCCGCTTGGCCTCGCCAGCAGCGGAAAAGTAACCCGGAAAGGTAGTGCCCTCAAAGGGTGTCAGCGTGCCGCCGTATATCTTCAGGCCTCGTTCCCGGGCGCGCGCAACGATCTGCTTGTGGCCGGCGATGATGTCCTCGGCGCTGACTTGCTGGTTGGCCAAGCCGAAGGCGCCAGGGATGCCGATGTTGTTGATGCCTTCAAGCAGGATCACCCAGCGCGCGCCGTTGGCACCCAGCACATCACGGTCCAGCCGGGCCTGGGCATTGGGTCCGATAAGGTCGAACAGGGTGCGGTTGCCACTGATGC
>JAYSYB010000538.1:0-9922 GCA_043716775.1 Rubrivivax sp. | reverse complement strand
GCCCACGCACAGGCTCAGCGCCATCAGCGTGATGGTGTTGATGGTGAAGCCGAAGATGTACATGAAAAGGAAGGTGCCGATCAACGCGATCGGCAATGTCAGGCCCGTGATGACGGTGCTGCGCCATGAGTTGAGGAACAGGAAGACGATCAGCACCGTGAGCGCGGCGCCTTCGATCAGCGTGCGCTTGACGTTGGCCACGCTGACGCGGATGGAACGCGAGTTGTCGCGGTTGATCTCGGTGCGGATGTTCGGCGGCGTCACGGCCTTGGAGTCCGCCAGCGCCTTCATCAAGCCGTCCACCACGCCGATGGTGTTTTCGCCCTGGCTCTTCTGCACCGACAGCAGCACCGTGCGCTGGCCGTTGTACAGCGCCAGGCTTTCCTGTTCCTGCGGGCCGTCGACCACGTCGGCCACCTGCCAGAGCTTGACGACGGCACCCCCGGCACCCCCGGCGCCAGTGGAGCCGGTTGCGGTGACGCTTTTGCGCGCGACCACGATGTCGCGAAAGTCACGCGGCGTCTTCAGCCGCGCGTTGATCTGCACCACGCGGTCTTGCTCGGCAGAGCGGATGCTGCCCAGCGGCAGCTCCTGATTTTCACTGCGCACGGCGGCAGCGATCTGCTCGGTGCTGATGCCTAAAGCCTCCATCGCCGCAGGCTTGAGTTGGATGTTGATCTGCCGATCAACGCCGCCGACGATGCTGACCGCGCCTACACCGCGCACGTTTTCCAGCCGCTTTTGCAGCACCTGGCGGGCCCAGGTGGTCAGCTCCTGCGGCGACGTGTTCTTGTCCTGCGCCAGCACCGCGATGTTGAAGACCGGCTGCGCGGCGGGGTCGAAGCGCGAGATGCGCGGGTCCTTCACCTCGTCGCGCAGCAGCGGACGGATCAGCGCCACTTTTTCGCGCACATCGTCAGCGGCCTTGCGGCCATCGACGTCGAGGTTGAATTCGACGATCACAACGGACGTGCCTTCATACGACCGCGACGACAGTGCGCTGATGCCGGCTACCGTGTTGACGGCTTCTTCGATTTTCTTCGTCACCTCTGCTTCGACGATTTCCGGGCTGGCGCCGGGGTAGTCCATCGCGATCACGACAGTGGGAAAGTCGATGTTCGGAAACTGGTCCAGCGACAGGCGCTGGTAACTGAACAGGCCCAGCACCACAAAGGCCAGCATGACCATGACGGCCAATACCGGGTTGGCGATCGAAACGCGTGTGAACCACATGGTGGCAGGTCCTAGCGCGAGGCTGCAGCCGACGGCGCAATCGCCGACGCTGCTGCCGCCACGGTGCCAGGCAGCTTGATCAGCGTGCCCTCGCGCAGCGCACCTACCGTGCCGCGCAGCACCGTGGTACCGGGCTCGATGCCGGCGGTGATTTCCACCGCGTTCTCGAGCTTGCCGTCCACCAGCACTTCACCCCGCGCGCCGGTGGTGACCACCTTGGCCACTGCCTTGCCGTCCTGCACCGTCATCACGTAGGGCCGGGCCTGGTCGAAGCGCAAGGAAGACACCGGCACCACCAGCGCCGACTGGCGTTTGAGCTCGATGTTGCCGCGTGCAAACAGGCCCTGCCGCAGCCCGGCCGCGCTAGCGCCTGCGCTGAGTTCCAGGTACGCCAGGACCGACCGTGTGCCCGCCTGTGCACTCGGGTTGATGCGCGCCACGCGGGCCGTCAGCGGCGCGGTCAGGCCGTCGATCTGCACCAGCGCGGTCTGGCCCACGCGCAGTTGCACCACGTCTTCAGGCGACACGGAAGCTTCCAGTTCAAGCCTGCCCAGATCGATGATTTCGACGATGCGTGCATCAATGCCGACGCGTTCGCCCGGCTGCACCAGGCGCTGCGCCACCAGGCCTGAAATGGGCGCGCGGATTTCACTGTCCTGCACCGCCTTGCGCGCCAGTTCAGAGGTTGCGCGCGCGGCCTGCAGCGACGCATTGGCGCCAGCCGCGCTGCTGACGGACGTGTCCAGCGCGTTGCGCGAGATGAAGCCTTGGTTGACCAGCGCCTTGTTGTTGTCCAGTGTGCGCTGCGCGATGTCCAGCTGCGACTGCGCGGCCATGGCCTGGTCGTCGGCCTGGCGCAGCCGCAACTGGTATTCCGTGGCGTCCAGGCGGCCGATCAGCTGGCCCGCCTTGACGCGGTCGCCTTCGCGCACGGTCAGGCTCTTCACTTCAGCCGCGATCTTGGCCTTGACGATGGCGCTCTGCACGGCCTTGAGTCCGCCACTCACTTCAAGCGTGCTGCTCAGGTCTGCGCGGCTGGCGCGGGCCACGTCGGCGGTCGTCAGTTCCACGGCCGGCGCGGCAGCGCTGGCGGCGGCTGCCGCGCTTGGCGACGCGGCGGCGCGGCGCTGCATCCAGCCAACGCCGAGCACGCCCGCGGCCACCAGCACGGCCACTGCGACAAGAATCCAGATCGTGCGTTTGCTCATTTTTTATGGGCGCTTCTGGTAGGGCTGGTAGGGCGGGCAGGGCGGCGAACTTCCAGACCGCGCAGCACGAGGTCCAGGTGGGTGTTGAGGACGAGCGTGGGGTCCACGTCCACGCCACCCATGACCGGGCAGGCGCCGAAGGAATGGCGATGGATGGCCATGAAGATGATCGGCGCCATCAGCGCGTGCGCCACTTCGTGCACGGGCATGGGTCGGAATTCACCGCTGTCAATGCCGCGCTGCACGCAGCCGCTGAACAGGCGGTCGGCCGGGATGATGACTTCGTCGGTGTAGAACTGCGCCAGCTCGGGGAAGTTGCGCACCTCTGACAGCACGATCTTGTGGATGCCGGCGGCTGGCGTGTTGCCCACACGTTCCCACCAAGTGTGCAGCAGGTAGGCCAGCAGTTCTGAACTGCTGCCTTCAAAGTTGGTGGCGGTTTCTTCGCCTTCGGCGATCAGGCTCGACAGGTTTTGCCGCACGACGGCCTTGAAGAGTTCTTCCTTGCTGGGGTAGTAGAGGTACAGCGTGCCCTTGGAGACACCCGCGCGCTGCGCCACTTCTTCGGCGCGCGACGCGGCGAAGCCTTTTTCGACAAATAGCGTCAGCGCAGCGTCCAGCAATTCTTGCGGACGCGCTTCCTTGCGGCGCTGGCGCGAGCCGGCGTCGGGCGCGGCGGTGCGGTGGTGCGCGAGAGCAGCGCTGTCTATGTTCATCGTTAATGACTGACCGGTCAGTAATTTTAGGCGCGGCGCTCAGAGGCGGTCAAGCACAAACCTAGAATTGTGCGGTCATGAATTTCAAGCGCCCCAGCTTCGCACCGCTGTGTGTCTCTGCCGTTGCCGCGCTGGCGGCCCTTGTCACTGGCGGCTGTGCCGGCTTTGACGCGTCCACCACGGTGACGCTGCGCGCCGACGAGGTTCAGGCCTTGGTGCAGAAGAGCTTTCCGCGTGAGCGCCGCCTGTTGGACGTGGTGGACGTCACCATCGCCGCGCCGCACACCCGGCTGCTGACCGACAGCAACCGCATCGGCGCGGTGCTGGACGTGCAGGCTCGGGAGCGCGTCCTCGGCGGCAGCTGGGCGGGCGGGCTGGACTTTGACGCCGCGCTGCGTTGGGACGCGACGGAACAGGCCGTACGGTTGACCCAGGTGCGGGTGCAGGACCTTGTGCTGACCTCTGCGGGCAATGCCCCGCGCAGCAGCACCGAACGCCTGAGCGCTGCGGTGGCTGAGCGCATGCTGGAAGGCTCGAGCCTGTACCGACTAAGCCCTGAACGCGCTGCGCAGCTGCAGCAGAAGGGCTACGCGCCGTCGGCCGTGACGGTGACTTCGCGCGGGGTGGAAATCACGTTTGAGGCGGTCAAGCGCTGAGCGTCCATGGGCCCCTGCGGCGGAAGTGAGGGGCGCTGGCTATGATCCGCCGCCCTCCGGCTTCGCCCGCCGCCTTCGCCCGCCGCCTTCGCCCTGACACCCAAGCTGAAAGCCCGCTTCTGTGGACCCCATCCTGCTCATCAAGGCCGCCCTCATGGGCGTGGTGGAGGGGCTCACCGAGTTCCTGCCGATATCGTCCACCGGGCACCTGATCCTGGCCGGTTCTCTGCTGAACTTCACGGGCGAAGCGGTCAAGGTCTTCGACGTTGCCATCCAGAGCGGCGCCATGCTGGCGGTGGTGTGGGAATACCGTAAAAAAGTTTTCGGCACGTTGGCCGGTGTTACGCATGACCCGGTGGCGCAACGCTTCGTGCGCAACCTGGCGGTGGCCTTCATGCCTGCCGCCGTGCTGGGGCTGCTGTTTGGCAAGATCGTCAAGGCGCATCTCTTCCACCCGGTGCCGGTGGCACTGGCCTTTGTGGTCGGTGGCATCGTCATCCTGATCGTCGAAGCTTGGCACCGTCGGCGCTTCGGAGAACGCGACACCCAAGGCCTGCGCCGGGCCCGCGTCGAGTCGGTGGACGAAATGAGCGCGCTCGACGCCTTCAAAGTCGGCTGCATGCAATGCCTGGCGTTGATCCCCGGCACAAGCCGGTCGGGTGCGACCATCATCGGCGCGATGGTCTTCGGTTTTTCGCGCCGCTGCGCCACCGAATTCAGCTTCTTCCTGGGCATCCCCACGCTGATGGCGGCGGGTGCCTATTCCGTCTGGAAAGAGCGCGCGGCCCTGCACGCCAGCGACTTGCCGATGTTTGCCGTGGGCACCGTGGTGGCGTTCTTCAGCGCTTTGCTGTGCATTCGCTGGCTGATCCGCTACGTGTCCACGCACGACTTCACGGCCTTCGCCTGGTACCGCATCGTCTTTGGTGCAGTGGTGCTGCTGACGGCCACCACGGGCTGGGTCACCTGGGCGGCGTAAAGACGCGCCTGAAGAGCAGGTCCCAGACGCCGTGGCCCAGCTTGAGGCCGCGGTTTTCA
Organism: Rubrivivax sp.; assembly: GCA_043716775.1. GTDB lineage: Bacteria > Pseudomonadota > Gammaproteobacteria > Burkholderiales > Burkholderiaceae_C > Rubrivivax. Next base: position 5,071 of record JAYSYB010000538.1, on the reverse strand, counting down.
AATTTGGTCAAGGGCCTCCATGCGGGCCGTGGCGCGTAGCCGGCTGCGGTGTTGACGAGTTGCGGCTCTGCCGTCAGCACTTGCAACATCTGCACCGCGTAGGGCTCCCAGTCGGTGGCGCAATGCAGGTAGCCGCCGGGCGCCAGGTACTGAGCTAGTCTGGTCACAAAAGCGCTCTGGATCAGGCGCCGCTTGTTGTGCTTGAATTTGTGCCACGGGTCCGGAAACCAGATGTGGATGCCCGCGAGCGATGCCGGCGCAATCATCTGCGCCAGCACCTCCACGGCGTCATGCTGCACGATGCGCACGTTGTTCAGACGCTCCTCGCCCAGCATTTTCAGCAGCGCGCCAACGCCGGGCGCGTGGACTTCGATGCCGATGAAGTCGGTGCCGGGCGACGCGGATGCGACGGCTGCTGTCGCGTCGCCCATGCCGAAGCCGATTTCCAGCACCCGTGGCGCGCTGCGGCCGAAGGTGGCGTCCAGGTCCAGCGGCTGGGGCTGAAACGGCAACAGGTAGCGCGGCCCCAAGTCCTTCATCGCACGCGCCTGGCCAGGCCCCATGCGGCCGGCGCGCAGCACAAAGCTGCGGATGGGCTGACGCTTGGGTGGTGTGGACACTTCGGGGCCGGGTTCGGAGGCGTCTTCCATGGCGGCGCGATTGTGCCCGGCCCGGCGCACTCAAGCTCAGCGGGCGCCTGCCGACAGCCGGTCAAGCCCGATTGCTTTCACGGGCCACGCCTTCGCATCCCCCCATCCATGTCGCCCACCAGCTTGCATCACCTTGTCAACATCGGCTGCGTCTTGACGGTGCTGTCGATTGCGGCGGCTGTGCGCCTGGTTTACGCGACGCAGCGGCCGGCCCTGGCAGATTGGTGGCCTGTGCTGGTGGTTTGCATCACGTTGGGCGCCGTCGCAGCCGTTGCGCTGCGGCGCCGCGCGTTGAAGACCGTGGGCGCTGCAGAGCGTGCGCACCGTGCGGAAAGTGATGCTGATAAGGATGCTGATAAGCATGCCGTCAAGGATGCCGAGCGCCTGCGCTTTGACACCGCCATCAACAACCTGTCGCAGGGTGCTTTTTTGACGGCCAGCAGCGCTTGATCGTCTGCAACCAGCGCTATGCCGAGATGCATGGCCTGACCCACGACCCGGTGCGGGCCGGGACGGACCTGCGCGACATCGTTGACCACCGCTACAAGGCCGGCAGTTGCCCGGCCATGACGCCCGAACAGTATCTGGTGTGGCGCGGGTCCATCGCGGTGCTTCACCAGCCTTCAGAAACGGTGACTGAACTGAAGGATGGCCGCGTCTTGTCCATCCGCTACCAGCCCATGCCCGACGGCGGCTGGGTCGCGACTCACGAAGACATCACGCAGCAGCGGCGCACGCAGAGGTTCCACCGCGACGACGCGACCGTCTAGAATTACGGTGTACTTGAAGCGCAGCGGGCTTCGTATAATGGCAATACCCATGCTTCCCAAGCATGAGCCGCGGGTTCGATTCCCGCAGCCCGCTCCAGAACACGGAAGTTGCAAGAATCGCCAAAGCCCTTGAGTGGATCAACCGCCCAGGGGCTTCATGCTTTTGGGAACGAAACCCGAGCTGGAAGGGGCGGCAGGGCAACACCGCAGCGCGCAGCAAAAAGGCCTGCGCATGCAGGCCTTCCGGGTCAGACACTGCGCAAACGATTCAGGGCTGGGTATCAGCAGTCGCCCTTAAAGCTTGCGCTTCAACGACGCCCCTACGCCGAGAAGCGCAATGCCAGCCAGCGCCAACGAACTGGGCTCCGGAATACGCCCAGGAGGAACGGCAGTTCGGCCGCTGGCGACAAAGAAGGTCTCGAATCCGCCAGTGGCGTTGGACGCAGTGGCCGACAGCCCGATGAAATTGCTGCCGAAGCCGACGTTGAATGCCGCCGCCTGCGCTGCAGCCGCTTGCGTGGCGTCCAGTGCGAACACAAAACCAGAATTCCCCGCGCCTGTGAAGGTGTCGGCGAAGTTGATCGGCAGGAAGGCTCCCGAGTTGAACAACAGCGCGCCCGCAGTGCTGAAGATATTGAGCTGCAGGTTGTTGAGGGTGATGCTGCTGAGCGTACCGCCCGGCTCCAGGGCGTTGAACACCACCCGCAGATCGGCAGCAGACGTGACGCCCAGGGCGGAGATCGTGCGGGTTTGCGTCTGCGAAGCGCCCGACTGGAAGTCGCCAGTGCGCACGTCGTTCGGGTTGCCGACTGCCCTGCCGACGCTGCCGGTTTCAGTGGTCGAATTCCCAGGGCTTTGAATCGTCAGAATCGTGTTGACGCCGCCGAGGCCCGTGCCTTGGAAGTTCTGGGCACTTTGCAGCACCAACGAGGCGTGCGCCTGCCCGGGCAGCAACGCGATCACTGCGGTTGCGGATGCAACGACAGCGGCTAGTTTCAGTTTGGTCATGGGGAAATCCTTTTAAGAGTGCTTCAATGGGATAGCGCAGGCTCTGGTTTAAAGCCTGAATCGGAGAATCCGGCAGAGCAGCATGTGCGTCTGTGCGCTACCGCCCACAATCACAGCGGGCGGGCCAGTGACGGCAAGGCCGTGCGTCCACGCCCGGCGCGCGCGCGAGGCGGCGATCCTGCAGCCCGCTTGAGGCAAAAAAAAGGACCCCCGCAGGGGCCCCCATGGCGCTTGTGCTGCTGGCTCGGTCAGGGGCAGCCGGGCAGCTTGAAGGACACCACGCGTGTGGACCAGTGGAAGGAGCCGTTCGACTTCAGGTATTCCCCTGTGGTCCAGATCGTGCAGTCATCCACCGGGTCGATCGATGTGTGTGCGTAATCGCCCCAGCGGGTCAGGCTGCCGGTCTGTGAGCCCAGGCCGGTGGCGACGACCGTTTCGTCCTTCAGCGTGCCGGCTGCGTCGCTGGGTACGCGGCTGGCGAATCGCAGCGACGGATAGACGGCCGAGCCCGATGCGTTGTAAGCCACCGCGATGTTGCCGAACTTGTCCTGCGCCGCTGAGCCCATCCAGCGGTGCGTGCTATTGGTGCCGCCGAAGGTGCCCTGCTGCGACACCACGGGCGTGGTGCCCAGGTTGCGCAACTCGTACCAGCGGATTGCGGCCAGGGCGTTGCGCTTTGTTCCCGTGCTCACGGCCTGGTTCAGCACCAGCGAGTCGTAACTGCCGAAGTGGCGGTAGGCAGCACGGAAGTTCAAGCGGTCCGCCAGCGAATCCAGCTTGTTCTGTGTGCCAGGCTGCACCACGCAGTTGCCGCCCGCACAGGCCGCCGTGTACGGCGCCACCGGGATGTTGGTGGGGCCGCTGAGGGTGGTGTTGGCAGGCGTCGTCCAGTTGACGCTGAAGCGCCACAGGTTGACCGAATTGGTGCCCCGCGCGACCACGAAGTTGGGCGTGCCCGCTGGCGGTGCCGGGCCGTCCAGGTCCGACGGCAAGGTACTGCCATACGTGGCGGCCAGCTTGATGCATTGCTGGGTGGCAGGCTGGCCGGCGAGCATCTTGGCGCGGTCGATGGCGCAGACCGTGGAACCCTGGAAGCTGCTGGTGAACATGTTGTAGCTCACGTAGTACGCATCCGGCCAGACCGCGACTTTGGGGAAGTCGTTGAACTGCGGGTAGCTGAACTGGTAGCGGCTGTAGGTGCCCAGCGCGTCGCTGGTGGTGGATACCGCGATGCACTGCGTGTACGGGCCGCCCGAAGGCACCGCAAACTGCGACAGCACCCAACGGTCGGCCAGCTTGTCGTACTGCACGATGGGGTCGCCATCGTTGCGCGCTTCGCAGATGCCGCCAAAACCTTGCCACAGCGACAGGCCGTTGGCGGGGCCATAGACCGCAGCCTTGGTGGCCTTGTTGAAGACGGCGAAGGAACTGTTGACCCACTGCACATACTGCGTGGCGCCGACCGCACCGGTGGTGTCGGGCGGTGCTGAATTGACGATGAAGGCGCCGGCGGGGCCGACGAAGCCGTTGCCCACGCCGTCCACGCCGCTGCCCACGGTGGGCGCCAGCGGCAGCGGTTCGGCGGCGGCGTTGCTGCTCAGCACCTTGGCCAGCAAGGGGTCGGCGTCGAGTTCCGGACCATCGTCAAAAGGAATGCGGTGTTCGCGCACCGGGCGCCCCTTGCGTTCACTGGGCGGTGCAATGACCGGCATGTCGCGCAAGGCGCGCGACACGTCGTGGCGGGTGGAGGTGATCGAAAAATCGACTTTGCGCTGCTCTTGGGCCAGCGCTGCAGGCGCCTGTGCCAACGCTGCGCTGGACAGGGCCATGGCGGCCAGGCCAGTGGCCAGGGAGGGGAAGGACATCAATCACTCCTGGTGGGTGGTGTGCGAAGACGAGTCAGTGCCGGGGAGGCCGGCGACAGCACGCTAAACCGCGCAAGCCGGCCAGCCCCTTCGAGTAAACCCGATACCTGCAATGCTTTGCAACGAGGGACAAAGGGCTTGAGGTTGCTAGGCCTCACGCCGCCTGCGCTGCTGCCACCAGGCCCAGGCCCAGGCCCATGCGGCCGCAGCAACGGCCAGAGTGGCCAGAGCTGCGAGAGCTGCAAGAGCGGCCACCCAAAGCGCAGGCACTGCCCAGCCCCGCGCGGCAGTGCCTGAAGCCGCGACCGACGGCGTGCCGGGCTGCGACAAAGCCGCCTTTTTCGCGGGCACGGTAGCGATGGAGACCTGCGATGCGGCCGCTGCTGCGAAGGTCGTCGTCGGCAGCGCCACTGCGACGCTGGCTGGCACGCGGCCCTTGGCGTCCAGCCACTGCCACTGCCCGCTGCGCCACGACAGTTGCGAGCCGGCCGCGTCGGCCGCCGGCACTGCGGTGCGCGACAACAGGTGGGGCACGGTGCCATCGGCCGGCCAGGCCCAGGTTTCGAGCCAGGCCTGTTCGCCCGTGCTGCGCCGCAGCCCCAGGGCCACGCTGCCGTCGGGCGCTACCCGCACGGCGGCAGGCTCTGTGGCGCCGGCTTCACGGTCGCGCCACAGGCCGCCCAGGCCAAAGCGTGGGTCCACGCTGCCGTTGGGCAGCAGGCGCCAGGCGCCGGTGCGTTCGGCGCCCTGGGCGTCGATGACTTGGCCTGCCACCCAA
>JAYSYB010000537.1:0-9929 GCA_043716775.1 Rubrivivax sp. | reverse complement strand
CATTGGCGCCACCACTGAAAACCCGTCCTTGGAAGTCAACTCGGCCTTGCTCTCACGCGCCACCGTGTTTGTGCTCGAGCCGCTGGATGACAATGACCTGGCGCAATTGCTGGACCGCGCGCAAGCCGCCATCAGCGGGCCGGCGCTGGACGCCGAGGCAAGCACCCAACTCATCCACTTCGCCGACGGTGATGGCCGCCGTTTGCTCAATGCCTATGAAAGCGCGGCAGCCACGCACAAGGGGCCGCAGCCGTTGGGCATGGTTGAGCTGGAAGGCGCCATAGGCCGCATGATGCGGCGCGGTGACAAGGGCGGCGATGTCTTCTACGACCTCATCTCGGCCTTGCACAAGTCGGTGCGTGGCTCCAACCCCGATGGCGCGCTGTATTGGCTGGCCCGCATGCTCGACGCCGGCATGGACCCGCGTTATGCCGCGCGCCGCCTGGTGCGCATGGCCAGTGAAGACATCGGCTTGGCCGACCCACGCGCCTTGAGCATGACGCTGGACGCGGCCGAGGTCTTTGAACGGCTGGGCGCACCCGAAGGCGAACTGGCCATCGCGCAAGCGGTGGTCTATCTGGCCGTGGCGCCGAAGTCGAATGCGGTCTACACCGCATGGAACGCGGTGCGCGCGCTGGTGCAGCGTGACGGCACGCGGCCGGTGCCCGCGCACCTGCGCAATGCACCGACGCGCCTGATGAAGGACATTGGCCACGGTCAGGGTTACCGCTATGCGCACGATGAAGCGGGGGGCTATGCAGCCGGCGAAAGCTACCTGCCGCCCGGACTGGCGCAGACACGCTTCTATGAACCCGTGTCGCGTGGCCTGGAGCAGCGCATTGGCGAGCGGCTGGCTGAACTGCGGCGGCTGGACGAGCAGGCCAACAAGGACGTTTGAGCCTGGGCGGCCGGCCGCCGCGCTGCCGCAGGCAAGGGGGTAACTCCGGCCCCGTGCACCAGAAGGCGACACCTAGAATCCCGCCGCACAGACAGCCCGCAAGACTGCCCACATGGCGCTTTCGCGGGGCTTGAAAAAAGCGGTGAGGCCAGCTTCTTGCATGTGCTGAAGGGCAGCCGCAGGCAACGTCGTAGCGGAAGCGCGGGACAACCGGAGTCGCCCCTTACATGGAAACCTTCATCCAGCAGATCATCAACGGCCTGGTGCTCGGCAGCATGTATGCGCTGGTGGCCCTGGGCTACACCATGGTCTACGGCATCATCAACCTCATCAACTTCGCGCACGGCGAGGTGCTGATGTTCGGTGCCCTGACAAGCTGGACTGTCGTCACCGCGCTGGCCGACACCGGCATGCCGGGCTGGCTGTTGATGTTGCTGTCGCTGATCTGTTCCATCATCATCTGTTCGGCGCTGAACTTCACGATCGAGAAGCTCGCCTACCGGCCGCTGCGCAATGCGCCCAGGCTGGCGCCCCTGATCACCGCGATGGGCATGAGCCTCTTGCTGCAGACGCTGGCGATGATCATCTGGAAGCCCAACCCGAAGCCCTATCCGGCGCTGCTGCCGCCCGACCCCATCAACCTCGGTGGCCCGGTGATCACGGTGACGCAGATCCTGATCCTCGGCCTGACGGCGGTGATCCTGGCCGCGCTGATGTACCTCGTGAACCAGACCAAACTCGGTCGCGCCATGCGCGCCACGGCAGAGAACCCGCGCGTGGCCGCACTGATGGGGGTGAAACCTGATGTGGTGATCTCCGCCACCTTCATCATCGGCGCCACGCTGGCGGCGGTGGCCGGCATCATGTGGGCGGCCAACTACGGCACCGTGCAGCACACGATGGGTTTCCTGCCCGGCCTGAAGGCCTTCACGGCCGCAGTGATGGGCGGCATCGGCAACCTCGCGGGGGCTGTCGTGGGCGGCATCCTGCTGGGCCTGGTGGAAGCGCTGGGCGCGGGCTATCTGGGTGCCCTGACGGGCGGTGTGCTGGGCAGCCACTACGCCGACATCTTTGCCTTCGTGGCGCTGATCCTCGTGCTCACCTTGAGGCCTCAGGGCCTGCTGGGTGAACGTGTGGCCGACCGGGCCTGATGCGCCGTAGACATCGGAGTCAAAGATGAAGAACAAACTGGTGGTCTTTGCGCTCTGTGCCGCGGCCCTGCTGGCCTTGCCGCTGCTGATGCAGGTGGGCGGCCTTGGAGCGGGCTGGGTGCGCATCCTGGCACTGGCACTCCTGTACGTGCTGCTGGCACTGGGCCTGAACATCGTGGTGGGCTATGCGGGCCTGCTGGACCTGGGCTTTGTCGCCTTCTACGCCGTCGGCGCCTACATGTACGCGTTGCTGGCCAGCCCGCACCTGGCGGAAAACTTCCCCTGGATTGCGGCTGCGTTTCCGAACGGCCTGCACACCCCGATCTGGATCGTGATCCCGCTCGCAGCTGGCCTGGCCGGCCTGGCTGGCGTGATGCTGGGCACGCCAGTGCTTAAGCTGCGCGGCGACTACCTGGCGATCGTGACGCTGGGCTTCGGCGAAATCATCCGCGTGTTCATGAACAACCTTGAACACCCGATCAACATCACGAATGGTCCAAGGGGACTTGACCGCATCGACCCGATGATCATCGGGCCCTATGCCGACCCCTGGATCAACTTTGGCAAGAAGTTCGAGATCGGTGACTTCGTCATCCCCTCGGTCACCATGTACTACTACCTTTTCCTGGCGCTGGTGGTCGTCAGCGTGGTCATCTGCCACCGCCTGGAAACCAGCCGCATCGGCCGCGCCTGGATGGCCATCCGCGAAGACGAGATCGCGGCCAAGGCAATGGGCATCAACACCCGCAACATGAAGCTCCTGGCCTTTGGCATGGGCGCCACGTTTGGTGGCGTCAGCGGCTCGATGTTTGCGGCCTTCCAGGGCTTCGTCTCACCCGAATCCTTCAGCCTGATGGAGAGCGTGATGATCGTCGCCATGGTCGTGCTGGGCGGCATGGGCCACTTGCCGGGTGTGATCCTGGGCGCGGTGATGCTGGCTGCACTGCCCGAGGTGCTGCGCTATGTGGCGGGGCCTTTGCAGCAGATGACGGGTGGGCGGCTGGACGCGTCAATCCTGCGCCAGTTGCTGATTGCGCTGGCGATGATCGGCATCATGCTAATGCGCCCGCGTGGCTTGTGGCCTTCAAGAGAACACGGCAAGGCATCGCCTTTGCCCGTGGCCTCCACCACTGCGGGCTCTGCGGCAGTTGCCGTCGGCGGCCACTGAAAGGCACGACACCATGAGCGAAACCGTACTCAAGGTGGCCGGCGTCAGCAAACGCTTCGGCGGCTTGCAGGCCTTGTCGGATGTTGGCATCACCATCCAGCGTGGCCAGGTCTATGGCCTGATCGGGCCCAACGGCGCCGGCAAGACCACCTTCTTCAACGTCATCACGGGCCTGTACACGCCCGACTCCGGCACATTCGAGCTTGGCGGAAGCCCCTACAAGCCCAGCGCGGTACACGAAGTCGCCAAGCAGGGCATTGCTCGCACGTTCCAGAACATCCGCCTCTTTCCGGAAATGACGGCGCTTGAAAACGTCATGGTCGGCCGCCATGTCCGGACGCATTCCGGGCTGTTTGGCGCGATCTTTCGCACCGCCGGCTTCAAGGCCGAAGAAGGGGAAATAGCCAAGCGCGCGCAGGAGTTGCTGGACTACGTGGGCATTGGGCGCTATGCCGAATTTCGCGCCCGCACGCTCAGCTATGGTGACCAGCGGCGGCTCGAGATTGCCCGCGCCCTGGCGACTGATCCCAAGCTGATCGCGCTGGACGAGCCCGCCGCCGGTATGAACGCGACCGAGAAGGTGGTGTTGCGCGAACTGATCGACCGCATCCGCAAGGACGGCCGCACGATCCTGCTGATCGAACACGACGTTAAGCTGGTGATGGGTTTGTGCGACCGCGTCACCGTGCTGGACTACGGCAAGCAGATCGCCGAAGGCAACCCGGCCGATGTGCAGCGCAACGAAAAGGTGATCGAGGCTTACCTTGGTGCCGGGCACAAGGCGACAACAGGGACGTCAGCAGGAGCCGCAACGTGAGCCCGACACTCCTCAAGGTTAGCGATCTGAAAGTCGCCTACGGCGGCATCCAGGCCGTCAAGGGCGTGAGCTTCGAAGTGCGCCAGGGTGAACTGGTCAGCCTCATCGGCGCCAACGGCGCCGGCAAGACCACCACGCTGAAGGCCATCACGGGCACCCAGGCCGTGGCTGACGGCCAGATCGAATTCATGGGCAAGCCCATCAAAGGCCAGGGCGCCTGGGAACTGGTCAAGCAGGGCCTGGTGATGGTGCCCGAAGGCCGCGGCACCTTCACCCGCATGACGATCACTGAAAACCTGCAGATGGGCGCCTTTGTGCGCAACGACAAAGCGCAGATCCTTGTCGATATCGACAAGGTCTTTGCCATCTTCCCGCGCCTGAAGGAACGCGCGACGCAGCTGGCGGACACCATGAGCGGTGGTGAGCAGCAGATGCTGGCCATGGGCCGGGCGCTGATGGCAAATCCGAAGGTGCTGCTGCTGGACGAGCCGAGCATGGGCTTAAGTCCGATCATGGTGGACAAGATCTTCGAAGTTGTGGCCGACATCCACAGCCGCGGCACGACGGTGCTGCTGGTGGAGCAGAACGCGTCGCGTGCGCTCGGCCTGGCCGACCGCGGCTACGTCATGGAGTCGGGCGAGATCACGATGACCGGCGAGGCGAAATCACTGCTGAACGATCCCAAAGTCAGGGCGGCTTATCTGGGCGAATAGCGGCGCCGAAGAGCAAGGCGCGGTGCGACTGCCTGCGGCCCGGCCGCAATATGAAGCCCGAACCGAAGCGCTGACCGAAGCCCGCATCGAAGGTCATCACGTCCAGGCCGGATCGCGGCAAGGCGAGACCCGCGGCCGCGGCTATTTCTGCCGCGCCACGGGCACCGATGAAGGCCTGCTGGGTTTGCCGGTTATCAGCAGCGAATCGATGTGGCGCACGGCCTATCCGGCGCGGGCCGAAACCAGCGATGCGGTCGTCGTCCTGCGGCAGCGCGGTCTGGCCTTCACGGCGCTGGGCGACCTGGCCGCGCAGGCCGGGCCGCGAATCGACGACGGCTGCAAGGCGTCTTGCACCGACCGGTACGGTAACGCACGCCCAATCTTCCTGGGCGACCGCGTGGTCGCGCTGATGGGCTATGAACTGGTCGAAGGAAGGGTGCAAGTGCAGGGCCGCAGCGAGCAGATCATGGAGCGGCGGCGCGTCGATTTCTCGCCGCGCGCCAAGGTGCACATGCAGATGCGGCCGACGCCCTTCGACTGAACTTTCAACCGAACTTTCGACTCAAACCCTGCGATTCAGCCCGGGCCGTGCTTGTCGGCCTCCGACGTGAAGGCGTCTGCATAGAACTCTTCAGTCGGCAGCCCGCAGCGCGCCGCAAAGTCGCGCTGTGCGGAGTCCACCATCACTGGCGCGCCGCAGGCATACACCTGGTGGCCGGACAGGTCGGGCCAGTCGGCCATCACGGCATGGTGGACGAAGCCGGTGCGGCCGGTCCAGTGGTCGTCTGCGGTGGGTTCCGACAGCACCGGCACATAGCGCAGGCTGGGCGTCTGTGCAGCGGCCTGCAGGCACCAGTCGTGCTGGTACAGGTCGGCTTGTCTGCGGCAGCCCCAGTACAGGACGGCAGGGCGCTGAATACCGTTGTGCTGCAGCTGCTGGATGATGGCTTTGATGGGTGCAAAGCCCGTGCCGCTGGCCAGCAAAATCATTGGCTTGGCGGAGTCGCTGCGCAGGAAGAAGCTGCCAAAGGGCCCTTCCATGCGCAGGATGTCTTTCTCCTTCATGGCCGTGAAGACGTGGTCGGTGAACTTGCCGCCGGGCATGTGGCGCAGGTGCAATTCGATGGCCGGCGGGCTGCCCAGTGAATCGGGTGCGTTGGCCATGCTGTACCTGCGCCGAGCGCCCGAATTCGCACCCTGCAGGATGAATTCCACGTACTGGCCAGCGCGGTACTGCAGGTTCTGATTGGCTGGCAGCTGAAGCCGCAGCACGGCGACGTCGGGGGCAGGTCTTTCGATGCTGAGCACGCGGCTGGGCATCTTCAGCACTGGGTATTCGCCGGCGCCGGGCACGCTGCGCGCTTCAACGACACAGTCGGACTGCGGTGTGGCGCAGCAGGTCAGGATGAAGCCAGCTTCCTCTTCGGCCACCGACAGCGCTTTCAACTGATGCGCGCCGTGAATCACGCGGCCTTCGAGCAGCTTGCTCTTGCAAGACCCGCAGGCGCCGTCGCGGCAGCCGTAGGGAAGGCCAATGCCCTGGCGGATGGCGGCGGGCAGGATGGCTTCATCACGCTCCACGGCAAAACTGCGGGCGGCGGGCTGGAGGGTGATCTGAAAGCTCATGAGGGCACGGTTGGGGCCAGAAGAAGCCCACGTAAACTGATTTGCAATTGTGCCCCGACCCCTTGTGACCCCATGACGAGCTTTGCGACCCGATTGCGCCGGCCGACCCTGCTGATCGTCGGCTGCGGCGATGTCGGCTTGCGCGTGCTGCCGCTACTGCTGCCGCGCTGGCGGGTGCTGGCGCTGACCTCGTCGCCTGCTCGCTGCGCGCTGCTGCGTGAACGTGGTGCGGTGCCGTTGCTGGGCAATCTGGACCAGCCACACACACTCGGCCGGCTGGGCGGCCTGGCCGACGCCGTGCTGCACTTGGCGCCGCCGCCAGGCCAAGGCGCCACCGACCCGCGCACTCGCGCACTGGTGGCCGCGTTGGCCCGCGGCGGGCGCGCGCAGCGGCTGGTTTATGCCAGCACCAGCGGCGTGTATGGTGACTGTGGCGGAGAGCGATTCGACGAAACGCGGGCTGTGAATCCCAGCACCGACCGCGCCCGCCGCCGCGTCGACGCGGAAGCGCAGGTGCGCTGGTTGGGCCGTCGCACGGGCGCTGTCGTGAGCATCCTGCGCATCCCTGGCATCTACGCCACCGACCGGCCCGGCGGCCACCCGCGCGACCGCCTGCTGCGCGGCACGCCGGTGTTGGTGGAGGCTGACGACGTGCACACCAACCACATCCACGCCGACGACCTGGCGCGCGCCTGCGTGGCCGCCTTGCTGCGCGGCGCGCCGCAACGCACCTACCACGCCAGCGACAACACCGACCTGAAGATGGGAGACTACTTCGACCTGGCCGCCAAAGTGTGCGGACTGCCGGCGCCGCCCCGCATTACCCGCGTGGCGGCCGCAGCCACGCTGGGTGCCATGCAGATGAGCTTCATGAGCGAGTCGCGTCGCCTCAACAACCTGCGCTTGAAGGCTGAGTTGCGGCTCAAGCTGCGCTACCCCACGGTACTGCAGGGCCTGACCGGGTCTTCAGCGCCTTCAACGCCTTCAGCGCCGTTTGCGTGACCCGAAAGGCGGCTGGCCCCGCCAGTAGCGGATCATCAGAAAACCACCCACCATGCCGCCCAGGTGGGCGAAGTGGGCGATGTTGCCCACGCCGCCACCCAGCACCGAGTCCAGCAGGCCGGATCCCAGCAGCAGTTCAATGCCGCCAAAGAGAATGACGAAGGTACGCGCCTTCATCGGAATGGGCGGAAACAGCGGCATGATGATGCGGTTGGGAAACAGCATCCCGAAGGCCAGCAGCAGCGCAAAGAGCGCGCCTGATGCACCCAGCGTGGGCACTCGCGAACCGGTGAAGTAAGTGAAGATGATCTGCGCCACCGCCGCGGCCAGAATGCCCGCCAGCAGGAACTGCCAATAACGGCGCCCGCCCCAGAGCCTTTCAAGCTCGGAGCCAAACATCCACAGCCCCAGCATGTTGAAGAACAGGTGGCCAAAGCCGCCGTGCAAGAAGGCGTAGGTCACCACCTGCCAGGGCATGAAGTTGCCGCTGGCCACGGGATACAGCGCGAACCAGGCGGTCAGCGGGAGGAACAGCTGCAGGCAGAACACTGCCGTGCAGGCCAGCATCAGGTTCTTGGTGATGGTCGGAATCGGCGGCATGGATGGACAATGCAAGAGGGGGCTGAAAAAGCCCGGCTGGTGCCCTCGGCCAGACTCGAACTGGCACGCCTTGCGGCGGCGGATTTTGAATCCGCTACGTCTACCGATTTCGTCACGAGGGCAGGAAAGCTTGGGGTGGCTCGCCGAAGCAATTTCATTATCACACGCACCTTGGCGTGGCTCTTTCGGCGCTGCGACAATGAAAATCAAACCGAGGAGCACTGATGTCAGAAGCCGTGTCCTACAAGACGCTGGAAGACGTGATTGGCGGCACGCCGCTGGTGCGCCTGCAGCGCCTGCCAGGTGAGTTTGGCGCGCTGCGCGGCAACGTGATCCTGGGCAAGCTCGAAGGCAACAACCCGGCGGGGTCGGTGAAAGACAGGCCGGCCATCAGCATGATTCGCCGCGCTGAAGAACGCGGTGAGATCCGCCCCGGCGACACGCTGATCGAAGCGACTTCGGGCAACACCGGCATTGCGCTGGCAATGGCCGCCGCCATCCGCGGCTACCGCATGCTGCTGATCATGCCGGAGGACCTGTCGATCGAACGTGCGCAGACCATGAGGGCCTTCGGTGCCGAGCTGATCCTGACGCCACGTTCGGGTGGCATGGAATACGCGCGCGACTTGGCCGAAACGATGCAGCGCGAAGGCAAGGGCCGTGTGCTGGACCAGTTTGCCAACGCCGACAACCCGCGTGTGCACGAAGAAAGCACCGGCCCCGAGATCTGGGCCGACACCCAGGGCCGCATCACGCACTTTGTCAGCGCCATGGGAACCACTGGCACCATCACCGGCGTCTCGCGATTCTTGAAAGCGCAGAACGCCGCGGTGCGCATCGTCGGCGCGCAGCCGGCTGAAGGCTCGCGCATCCCCGGCATCCGCAAGTGGCCCGAAGCCTACCTGCCGAAGATCTACGACGCCCTTGCGGTGGACGAAACGGTGCTGGTCAGCCAAGCCGATGCTGAAGACATGGCGCGCCGGCTGGCACGCGAAGAAGGGCTCTTTGCCGGCATCTCTGCGGCAGGAGCCTGCTGGGTGGCGCTGCAGTTGGCCAAGACGGTGGAAAACGCGACCATCGTCTTCATCGTCTGCGACAGAGGCGACCGCTACCTGTCCACCGGTGTGTTCCCGGCATGACTGCCACGCGGTCGCGGGGGCATGAACCCCAATTCATGGCCACCCAATCCATCAACAGCTCGCCGCGCGCCTAGAATTCAGCCATGCAAGAAGTCAATCGGGAACTCGACACGCGCGGGCTCAACTGCCCGCTGCCCATCCTCAAGGCCAAGAAGGCCCTGGCTGACATGGTCAGCGGCGAACTGCTGAAGGTGGTGTCCACAGACCCCGGCTCGGTGCGCGACTTCCAGGCTTTTGCCCGCCAGACCGGCAACGACCTGGTTGAGCAGACCACCGCCGGTGCCGACTTCATGCACGTGCTGCGGCGCCGCTGAATCGCGCGGACGACACCCGCCGCGCTGGCGCCGTTATAGCTTCAGCCCCTTCAAGAACTGCCGGAATCCCGGCCCCAGCTGCGCGTGCGCCAGGGCGAGCTCGACATTGGCTTCCAGGAAGCCTTCCTTGCTGCCGCAGTCGTAGCGCTTGCCTTCGTAGCGGTAGGCAAAGACCTTTTCGCGGCGCAGCAGCGACGCAATGCCGTCGGTGAGCTGGATTTCGCCGCCGACGCCGCGCGGCTGGGTGGCGATCTCGTGGAACACGCCCGGCGTCAGGATGTAGCGGCCGGCCACGCCCAAGCGCGAAGGTGCGTCTTCGGGGGCAGGCTTCTCGACGATGCGCTGGACGTCCACCAGCCGGTCGTTGACCTCGGTGCCGGCCACGATGCCGTAGCGCCGCGTGTGTTCTGCAGGCACTTCCTGCACCGCGATGATCGACGCGCGCCACTCGTCAAACTGTTCCACCATCTGCTTCAGGATCGGCTTGTCGTGCACCATCAG
>JAYSYB010000536.1:0-3278 GCA_043716775.1 Rubrivivax sp. | reverse complement strand
GGCGGCTTTTTTCTTCATCATGAAGACGGCGGCGCCAGCCCCCCCGGCAAGCACCAGCGCGACGACCGCGATGAGGATGATCAGCTTCTTCTTGCTCTTGGCGGGCGGGGATGCATCGGCGGCTGCTGCGGCGGACATTCAAGCTCCTTGTGTGGCGTCACCGGCTGCGTTGCCCACCGGGAAGTGGGCGGCAGACCTCGGCGCGTCAGGCTTGATCTTGAGACCGCAGGCCGGGTGCTGATGCGGCGAAAAGAGCCGGGAAGACCGCTCTCGCGCCATCTCATGCGCTCAGGCGCTCAGGCTCTTCAGGCCACCAGGTCCACCACCCCTCGGCGCCTGGCCGGGGTGGCGTTGCTGGCCGCGTGCAGCTCTTCGTCAGCGAGGCTGCCCAGGGTGTCGTCACCCTGGCTGCCGTTGCCGGCGTGGCTGCCGGCTTGATGGCCGGTTTGATGGCCCGCTTCATGGCCGGTCTGGGCGCCACCGCCTTGGCGTGCCTGCTCGAAGACCCCGCCGCCGCTGAGGGTCAGGCCGGCTTCGCGCAGGCTGCTGGCCAACATCGGCATGGCTTGTTCCAGCGCTTGGCGGGTGTGGGCGTTTTCGGCACTGAGGTGCACCAGCGCGGTCTGGCCGTCGATCTGGATTTGCACCGACACCGGCCCCATCTCGGCCGGGTTGAGGTGCAGGCGTGCGTGTTCGACGCCGCCCTGCACGAAGGTGCTGATCTGCGCACCCAGCTGCGCGCCGAATTGGGCGCTGCCGGGTGTGGCGGGCAGCTGTGCTTCGGTGAACATGACTGCAGGCAGCTGCGCACCGAACTGGGCGCTGCCGGGTGTGGCCGGTAACTGCGCTTCGGTGAACATGGCGGCAGGCCCTGCGGCTGATGTCTGGGCATGGACAGTCGCGGCGGTGGCTGCAATCGCCGGTGGGTTGGGAACAGTGGGCAGGGTGTCCCCGCGCAGCGTGCTGCCGTCCTGCCCCGATGCTGCAGACAGCTGCTGGCCGAAGCTCTCGCGGTGGTTTTCGGGGCTGCCTTTCTGGCCGCCTTTTGGGTTGATGTCGCTGCCTGCGTCGCCGCGCTGCACGCGGGCAGCTGCACTGCTACCGGGCAGTGCCGACGAGGGTGTGTCGCTGATAGCTGCGCTGGCATCACCGCCGCGCCGCGCTGCGCCGGTGGCAGCAGGCGCCGCTGCGCGCAATTCAGCGAGCAAGGCAGGCACCCCTTGGGGTGATGTCGGATCGGTGGGCGCGTCTGCAAGGCCAACTTTGCGATCAACTTCAGCGTCAGCCTCACTTTCCGGAGGCACGGTGCTGCGATCCTTGCCATCCACCTGCGCCGGCAGCGGTCTGGGCACCGGCTCGGCCTTGGCAGGCTCGTGGCTTGAGACGCCACGCCCCAGGCCACGCCCCAGGCCGCGCACCTTGTCGCGCTGGCGCCCATCCGGCCCGTTGGGCGGCTGGGTGGTGGCGTGGTCCAGCAGCTGTGCAAAGCCGTCACCCGCGCCTTCGTTGTTGGCGGATGCCGCTTTACCCACGGGCCCCTTGGCAGGCGCCTGCGATGCAGGGGCGGCCGGGGCAAGCAGTGCGTTCAGCATGGCGTTCTCGATTTGTTCACGGGGTCACCGGCCGGCCGGCGCGGCTGTCGCGCCAATGGCGCTGCATGGCACTTTCATCGCGTCGCCGTTCGTCCAGCCGGTCTGCGCTTCGCTGTGCTTCTTGCTGGCGCCTCTCACACAGTTTGCGCACCGAAGCCACGCGCGTTTCCAGTGTCAGCAGCGTCTGCCGCTGCTGCGCCACGCGCGCGTCTGCGGCCTGAAGCAGGCCTTGCTGTTGCGCCAGCGCCTGGTCCAGCCGCTGCATGAAGGCATGGTGGCTGCGCAACGCGTCAATGGGTGCCGCGCGGCCACCCAGCGCCGGCGCGCGGGCGGCGTAGTCGGCGTGGTAGGCCTGCAGTTGGTCCCACTGCTGACGCAAGCGGCGGCTGGTGTCTTCTGACTGCAACAGCGCGGCCATGGCCGCGTCGCGGGCTTGTTCGGCGTGCTGGATCAGGGTCTGCAGCGGGGACTGAAGCGGGGACTGAAGCGGGGATTGAAGCGGCGGATTCATGGTGTGGGCATGGCAGGTGCAACGCTCAGGTGCTCATCAACCGGCACAGCTGCGCGCGGCTGCTGTCCAGCGCGGCGCGCTCATGCATGTCCTGCTGCAGCAGGCTGTTCATCTGCGGTTGCAGCTTCACGGCCAGGTCCAGTTCGGCGTCATGCCCAGGCTGGTAGGCGCCCAGCTGGATCAGGTCCTGCGCCTTGTTCACTTTGCTCAGCAGTTGGCGCATGCGGCGCGCAGCTTGCAGGTGGTCTCGCGGGGCCACGGCCGTCATCACGCGCGAGACAGAACGTTCGACATCGATGGCCGGGTAGTGACCGCTTTCGGCCAGTTCACGCGACAGCACGATGTGGCCGTCCAGGATGCCGCGCGCCGCGTCCGCGATCGGGTCCTGCGGGTCGTCGCCTTCACTCAGCACGGTGTAGAAGGCGGTGATCGACCCCTGGCCGTGCAGGCCGTTGCCGCTGCGTTCCACCAGCTGTGGCAACTTCGCAAACACGCTGGGCGGGTAGCCCTTGGTGGCGGGCGGCTCGCCAATGGCCAGGGCGATTTCGCGCTGCGCCATGGCGAAGCGCGTCAGGCTGTCCATCAGCAGCAGCACATGCTGGCCGCGGTCGCGGTGGTGTTCTGCAATGGCGGTCGCGTAGCTGGCGCCCTGCAGGCGCACCAGCGGCGGTGCGTCGGCCGGCGCTGCGACGACGATGCTGCGCGCGCGGCCTTCCACGCCCAGGATGTCTTCGATGAATTCCTTCACCTCGCGCCCGCGTTCGCCGATCAGGCCGACCACGATCACGTCGGCGGCGGTGTAGCGCGCCATCATCCCCAGCAGCACGCTCTTGCCCACACCGGTACCGGCAAAGAGACCAATGCGCTGCCCGCGGCCCACCGTGAGCAAGGCGTTGATGGCGCGCACGCCGGTGTCCAGCGGCGTGCGGATGGGGTCGCGGTCCATCGCGTTGATGGGGCGGCGCACCATAGGTTCAGGGTGCACGTTGGTGATGGGCCCCAGGCGGTCCAGCGGCTGGCCGTGGGAATCGACCACTCGACCCAAAAGCCCGTCCCCCATCGGCAGGTGCAGGCCACGGTCTTCGCTGCGCCGCCAGGGGTGGTTGTGCGGCTCTTTCGAACTTAAATACTTTTTCGGTAGCCACGTGGCCACCGATGCGGGCGGGGCTGCGTCG